>JAKDKQ010000002.1 GCA_030453295.1 Janibacter sp. | reverse complement strand
CAGCGGAACAGTTCGCCGGGCGGTCGGTGATCGAGCGCGGCGGCGTGCAGGAGCGATTGGAGCGCGGTGCGGGTCTTGCCTTCCCAGAACCCGCCGCCCTCGACGCCGCCGGCGGATAGGCCGGTGCCGGCGGCGAGCCCAGTGGCGCGGATCATCGCGGTCAGCGGGTCCTCGCACCCCCGGATCGGTGACCAGCGCAGCCCCGCCGGGACGCCTTCGGCGAGGTGTTGCGGGTCGAACACCGCGACCGGGCCGATCTTCTGCCGGGCGCGAAGGGTGGCTGTGAGGTTGTCCGGCCGGGTGCTCGTGGTGACGACTGCGCCGGGAGCGTCGAGGATCATGTTGATAACCACTCCTGCCCCTTTCCCCGAACGCGGCGGGCCTAAGAGGAGGATCGAATCTTCGACTGATGCCCACACACCGTGCCCGCGTGAGGTACCGATCCGGTAGCCGACATCGGTCGGGCGGGGCTTGTCGAGTGAGGCGCGCAGGTGCCTGGCGCGGCGCAGCAGCGCCGTCTCGGAGGCGGCTTTGGAGACGTCGGTGCGGGTGGCGATCCCCGCGATCCGGTATGGGTCGGTCTTCACTTGCCGGCCGTGGTCGCGCAGCACCCGCCACAACCACCAACCCGCCGTCGAAGCGGTGAGGATGAGGACGGCGGCGGCGGTCCAGTACGCGACGACGTTCAGCCCTGGCGCGTCGAGGGCGCGCGCCGGGTCGCCAGGGTTCAGCAGCACGCTCAGGCCTGCTTCGATCCCGCCGGCGGGCTGCGCGGTGCCGGTGATCCACGCTGCGACCGATCCGGCGCCGCGGAGGATGCCGGCCAGGAGTGCGGCGCCGATGAGGAGGGCAATGCCGAGGTTGCTGAGCTCGTCGCCGAGCGACCCGGCAGGGCGTGGGGTGCTCATTCGGGGTGCCCGATGGTGAGGGTGCCGGAGACGCGGCCGAGCAGGATGACCTCACGGGTCGGGCTCGACGCGGCTTGTTCGGCGGTGAGCAGGGCACGCATGGTCCCGTCCGGGGCCGCGTCACCGTGTGCGATGACGACGGCGACAGCGACATCCTCGCCAGGCACGAACCCCTCCCCGTGCAACGTGACCAGCTCCGGCATCGCTTGTCGTGCGGGCGGTTCCATAGTGGGTGCTGGTCGGGGGCGGCGTGTGCTGGGGGTGATGATGTCGGTGAACACGCTCCCGTCCGCCTCACGAACCTCGACCCGCACCGGCGACCGGCGCTGCTCGGTGAGCTGGTCAAGGACGCGGGCGAAGTCCTCCCGCCGCCACGCGGGAGCGAACGGCTCCGGCTCATACGGTGCCCCGTCGACAGTGACGGTCATCCTTCCGTCAGAGGTAACCTCCATGACGACGTGCGGCAGCACGACCGGCACGGGGTCGTCTCGGTGCTCGGGTTCGCCGGTGGTGCGCTTGTAGCGGGGGCGAGTCATCAGGATTCCTGCCGATCGTTCGAGATTTCCGATGAACCGTCGAGATTCCTGAACTCGCGAGAATCTGTGGTCATGCGGGTGGTGGTGTCGAACGCGGCGAGCTCCGCAGGGTGGAGCTGGTGCTGCACGACGAAGGAGCGGTCCTTGATCCGCCAGAGTCCTTGCCCGGTGCCCAGACCCGGGAGGAGCTTCTGTTCGGTGCCGGTGAGGCCGAGGGCGGTGGCGGTGGAGCCGAGCTGGTCGGCTTCCTGCCGGTAGACGATCCTGGTCTCCGCGTTCGCCAGCAGACTCGATGCGAGAGCCCTCATCGCGGAACCTTGATCGCCGACGTTGTCGAGGTCGGAGAGCTTGTGGAAGATCAGCATGTTCGCGATCCCGAAATAGCGGGCGAGCCGCCACTGCGCGTCCATCCGCCGCAAGAGGCTGGGGTAGGCCATCAGCCGCCAGGCTTCGTCGTAGATCACCCACCGCTGCCCGCCGTTCGGGTCCGACAGCGCCGACTCCATCCACGCGGACGAGCACGTCATCAGCACGGAGATCAAGGTGCTGTTCTCGGCGACGCGGGACAGGTCCAGCGACACCATCGGCAGGGACGGGTCAAACCTTACCGTCGAGGGACCGTCGAAGAGTCCCTGGAGGTCGCCGGCGACGAGGCGGCGCAGCGCGTGGCCGACCAGGCGGCCGTCCTCAGCCAATCGGCCGTCTTCGTCATCGGCGGGGTTGGGGGCCAGGATGCGGTCGACGACCATCGGCAGGATCGGCACCTCCGCGCTCCTCACAGCATCGCGGAGGGCGAGGTCGATCGCGGTGTGCTCCAACGGCGACAACACCCGATCCAGCACCGTCTCCGCCAGAGCGCCGATAAGGTCGCGGCGGCGAGAGGCGACCTGCATCGCCCACTCCGCATCGCTGACGGTGGAGGGCCGGTGGCCCTCATCGAGCGGGTTGAGCCGATTCGACAGACCATGTCCCAGAACGATCGCTTTCCCGCCGACCGCTTCGGCGACGGCGGTGTGTTCGCCCTTGGGGTCGCCGGGGACGTAGACGCGCCGCCCGAACGGGAGCGAGCGGGTGTAGAGGGACTTCGCCAGGGAGGACTTGCCGGACCCGACGATCCCTGCCAGCACCACGTTCGGGGCGGTGATGACCCCGTGCTGGTAGAGCACCCACGGGTCGTAGACGAAGCTCCCGCCGGAGTAGAGGTCCTGGCCGACGAACACGCCTTCGCTTCCGAGTCCTCCTTCGGCCAGGAACGGGTACTGCCCGGCGAGGGTCGCGGAGGTGTCCTGGTGCTTCGGGAGCCGCAACCGCCCCGGTGTCCGCAGCGCGCCGGGGCCGGGTTCGCCGGCGGCAGGCAGGTAGGTCGTGTTTCGCCGTTCGGCTTGCTCCGCCTCCCACCTCGCTTTCGCCTCCGCTTTCTGTGTGTCGCGGGCGGTGGTCTCGATCCGGGTGGCAGCTTTCTGGCGGGCCTTGCGGTGCCGGCGGCGCTCACCTTCCGGGCCGACCAGCACCGCCGTGTGCAGACGACCCTCCTCCGTGCCGGTCACAGCGCCAACCCCCGCCCCGACGATGCGGATGTGCCCGGCCGGCGGGCGAACCAGTCCATCGCCTCCGCACGCCCCGCCCGCACCGGTGCCCGTTCGACCGTCCGACGAGCCGGGGCGGGGGTGTCGATGTCCAGCAGCGCCGGGTCGGGTATGGCGTCGTGGGTGCGTAGCAGCGAGACGTGGCCGAGGAAGGGACTGTAGGTGAGGGTGTAGACATCCCTGGTAGCGGTGCGGTCGAGGGCGCCGGTCGGGGGCTGGTCGTAGACGTAGCCATTCTCGAGCGCAGCCTGGGTCGTCTCCTCCCCGAGGTCGTACCCGGTCAGGTGCTCGATCGCCGCGTCCGTGCCCTCACGTTCGATGATGTCCAGCACCTGGTCGGCTTCCTCGCCTTGGAGGAACACGACGCTGACCCATCGCCTGCCGCCCGGCTTCTCGGGGAGGTTGGGGTGGTGGTCGATCAGCTCGGTGAAGGCGTCGGGGTGCTGACGGGCGGCATCGGCCACCCAGTCGGGGAACGCCGCGTCGTTGTCGGTGTGCTGGCCCGGATGGTCGATCGCGAACTGGCGTGCGTCGCCTGCGGCGGAGAGGAACACCGCAAGCTCGCGCAGCGCCCGCTTCGGTGAGACAGGCGCACCGACACCCGTGAACAAGTCCCGTCCCTCGACCGACTGCCCGGTGGCAGGGTTCTCGATGCGGTAGGCGTAGCGCTGGTGCTCGCCCAGCGGGACATCCGGCCACACCGTCAACTTCAGCTCACCCGCCTGCGCGGTGGCGCGCGTCGCGTCGGGGGCGTCGAAGGGGTCGGGTGCGCGCTGCCAGGCGATCCGCCCGGACTGCGACATCGCCGCATCCACCCGCTCATGGACCGTGTCCAGCAGGGTGCCGGCCTGGTGCAGCTCATCCGCAGCCGCCAGCGCCGCGGTCGCCCCGGAGGGCTGGCTGCCCGCGTCGGTGTGGGCGCGGGACCGGGCTTCAATATGGGCGGCGGAAAGCTGGTCGAGCACCTGCCGCAGCGACCGCACCCCGGCCAGCAGTTCCCCGAGCACCGGGTAGGTCTCGGCGGGATTGTCAAAGGTGCGGGTGGCGTGTGCGAGGCCGCGGAGCGCGGCGGATGCCTCCATCGCATCCTCCACCGGGTTGTCGAAGGTCGGCATGATCGGGAACTCCTCACAGGATGGGTGGTAGCGGGAAGGTGCGCCGGTGGCTCTAGACCGGGCGGCACAGCGGCAGTGCGGCGGCGGTGAATGCCTGGGCTTGCTGGCCGACGAGGCGGCGGGTTTCACAGGAGGCTTGGATGGCGGCCTGCTCGACCGCAGCCACCGCGGCGTCCAGCTCGTCCACGGTCGGTGCGGAGACGCTGACGAGGCCGGAGACGCGCAGGACGCCGTGCCCGGCGGTCAGGTCCGCCTCCTGTTGCAGCACGTCATCGAGCTCCGCGCTGGAGGCGGCGTCCTCGACCTGCCCAATCTTGCGCCGCTGGGCCGCGTCGGAAATGAGTTCGGTCTTCTTCTTCCGCAGATCCCTGGCCGCCTGGTCGGCGCGCACCGGGATGTAATGCAGGGCGAGGGTCCGCAGGATGCCGCTGGACAGCATGAGCGGGGCGAGAAACCCTGGGTACACCTGGGAGCGGGGCCACTCGGTGATCCACAGCACCGCATGATGCGCACTGTCCGAGCGCAGCCGGTCCCAGGTCTCGGTGACCGCCACCGGCCCGGCCGTGGCAAGATCACGGCCGAGGTCGCCGTGGCGTTCCAAGGCGGGTGCGGTAGCGGGGTCGTAGGCGGAGCGTAGGAGGACGGCGACGTCGCCGGGGGTGAGCCACCCGGTGCTGGTCAGGTCCGCCGCCCGGAGCGCCGTGGTCAGGGTTGTCATCTCCTGCCGCAGCACCGCTGCCGCGCCGCGTATCCCGCCGCCGGAGGTTCTGATCTGCCGGGCGCTGTTCTTCATGTCCAGGGCGAGGCTGATCGTGGTCGCGTGACGCTCACCGGCAGGGCCGGCGCGGTCAATGAGTTCGGCGTAGGTGGTCGCGGCCCAGGAGCCGTCGTCGGTGCCGTGGGTACGCCACCACTCCGCCAACCCCGTCCCCGAATCCGGCAACGTCCGCTCAGACACCTGAATCCGCGCGATCCGGCCCGACCGGCAGGCGGCGGCGAGCACGCGACCCCAGCCTGCGACGCGGCGTTGCTGCTCACCCGGATCGAGGAGCACGAACGCGGGGTGGGAGACGCCGAGGATGACGGAGAGCGTCTGCGCGTGGGGGTCGTGGATCATCGCCGCACCCGTCTCCGGGTCCTCCCATTCCCTGAGCGGCGCCGCATCCCCTGGCAGGGCGAGGGTGCCGGCCGGGCGCGGGCAGATGACCCGGCGCCGGTAGATGAGCTGGCCCAGGTAGGTGCGGGCGGTCCAGCGGGTGAGGATCGGCACCCACTCGATCAGCTTCCTGCCCCCTGCCGGGATCACCGCGAGGAGGGTGGCGCCGGCCCAGACCGGGGACGTCCAGGCCAGACCCATGCCGCCGCTCGTGTAGAGGGAGGCGACGACGGTGAGGATCGCGATGCCTAGGGCGATCAGTTGCGGCAACGACAGGCCGAGCATGATCCCGCGGCGGGTGAGGCGGGAGAACTGCACCGGCGACAGCGGGTACTCGGTGTGCGTGGTGGCGGCCATTGGCTCATTCCTTCCCGGACGGCTTCGAGGACGGAGGCGGCGGGTCCGATCTCCGCGACGACGCAGCCACCTGCGACCGCGGCACCGACGAGGGCGTAGCGGACGGCGTCGAGGGTGCCGGACGTGACGACGGCGTACCTTGCGCGGGCGGCACCGGCGGCGGAGCGCTCTGTTCGGCCGCAGCCCCGGCATGGCTCTCCGCGGCACCGCCGACAGCGGCACCGGCCTTCGGTCCAGCGGTCGCGGCATCCTTGACCACCGCACCGCCGACGACCACCGCCGCCCCGACAGGCCCCGCGGCCGCACCAGCACCCGCGCTGGCACCCGCTCCCGCTCCTGCTCCTGCTCCGCCGGATGACGCGGCAGCGCCCCCGGCGGTCCCGGTCGCGCCGGCACCGCCCGATGCCGCCGGAGCCCCCGAAGGCGGCGGCGGCGACCCGCCCCCTCCGCTTCCTCCGCCGCCGGTATCACCGCCACCGTCGAGCACCTTCCTCGCACTGTCACCCTTGGGAGCGGACGGCACCGGAACCGGGCGGTTCAGCGCCGACTTCGCCTCCTGCTCGCTGGACATGGCGTGGTACATGTCGAAGCCGACGAAGGACAGGAACTTGTAGGTGATGTACGGCGCGAACGCGGCGATGAACATCAGCACCACCCCGGCGATCGGGTCGCTGATGGAGGCGAGGTCCGCTTCGATGGGAGCGGAGACTTGCCCGATCGCGACGAGGAAGATCACGACGAGAACGAGCTTGGAGAAAATCAGCGCGATCACGAACGCCGCCCACTTGCCGAACCATCCCTTGGTCGCATCCCACGTCGCCCCGGCCAGGGCGATGGGGCCGAACACGATCGCGACGAGCAGCAGCGCCTTCCGGATCAGCAGGGAGAACCACACGATCGCCGCTGCGGAGATGGCGAGGCCGGCGAGGAAGATAGTCAGGATCGCGCCGACACCGGGGGCAGCGATGTTGATGCCGGCAAGTCCAGTGGCGAGGAGCCCGATCTGGGTTCCCATTCCTTCCATCGTGTTGCCGGTGGCCTGCACGATCCCGACCGCGAGCTGATCGGTCACCTCCAGCAACAGCGCAGTGAGCGTGATGACGAGGAACGATCCGAGGACGCTCTTGGCAAGTCCCAGGGCGGCGCGGGACAAGGCGGTGGGGTCGCGGTGGATGAGGCCGGTAATGAGTTGGAGGCAGAAGAACACGAGCATCACGAAGATCGCGACGCCGAACAGCACGTTGTAGACCCCGACATACTCGGCGCTGGTGACATCGACCAGGGTGGTGGTGTCGATCACGGTCCAGACCGCCTCGAACAGCCACGCCGCCGCCCCGGCCATCGCCTGGCCGAGCCAGTCGAACGGGGCCGCGATCAACGACGCCGTGCCCTCGCCCACGGCGTCGCAGACGGCGGAGATAACCGGGACATCGCACACGCTCACCGCAGCCACCCCCACGGGAGGTGCGTTGCTGGGGTGATCATCAGACGGCCTGCCCGACGCCCCAGAAGAAATTGATGAGCGTCACCGCGGCACCGCAGATGATCGCCGCACCGCACGAGACGAGGACACCGACCTTGCCGCGGCTGGCGAGGTGCGGGTTGCTGCTGTTCGCGCCGAAACCCCACACAATCGCCGAGATGATGAGCGCAAGGACGGAGAGGATCAGACCGACGGTCATCACGGCGCCGACGATGATGCGCAGCTGCTCGATACCGGGAAGGCCGGACGAGTTGGGGTCGATGTCGATCACGGGGATGCTCCTGACTGTTCGCGAGACGTGTTCTCGGCTGTCAGGTGCACCCAGCGCCCCGGCGACAGGCGGATAGCCTGGGCTGGTGGGAGTTATTCTGGCCGCCAGCGCTGTTATCACCGATGACGCGGGACGTGTGTTGCTCGTTTTGCGCGGCACCGAGCCGGAGAAAGGCCGCTGGTCGATCCCCGGCGGCAGCGTTGAGCCCGGCGAAACCCTGGCTGAGGCGGCGGCACGGGAGGCGTTCGAGGAGACTGGGCTGCGGGTGTCGGTGGGGCGCGAGCTGTGGTGCGTGATGATCCCGACCGGCGACGGGCGGGTGTTCGAGGTACACGACTTCGCCGCCGCTGTCACCGGCGGCGAACTGGCACCGGGCGACGATGCGGACGACGCCCGCTGGGCCACCGCAGCAGAGCTCGACCAGCTCCCGCTGACGGCGAACCTCGACGACTACCTGCGCCGCGCCGGCATCCTCCCCTGACCCGGCGCGGATAGTCAGAGTTGTTCGCCGACGCCGAGGAGGAAGTTCACCCAGGCTACCCCGGCACCGGCCAGCACGGCGGCGCCGAGGGCGACGAGCAGGCCGGTGCGGGCTTTGGTGGCGGCCTGGTAGTTGCCGCTGGAGGAGGCGATCGCCCACATGATCGCGCAGACGATCAGCATGAGCACGGCGATGATGAGCACGAACATGAGCAGCGCTCCAACGATGGAGCGCAGGTCTGCGGCTCCGCCGACACCACCGAAGTCGGGAAACACGTCCATCACGCGCCACCTCTCGTGGTGCAAGTCGCGAGGGTCGTGTCGCCGCCGGTGACGCCTTCGGCTCCGTGGTCGGTGAGCCAGGCGGTGCCGTCGACGGCGGGTTGTCCTTGCCCGCCGGGGTGGATTTCCAGGTGCAGGTGAGGTCCGGTGGAGCGGCCGGACGAGCCCACATCTCCGATGTGCTGCCCCGCGGTCACGGTCTGCCCTTCGGTGACCTGGATGCCGGTCTCCCACATATGCCCGTAGTAGGACGCGACCCGCTCATCCCGGACGGTGTGCTCGATGATGACGAGCCCGCCGAAGCCGCCGCTGTAGCCGGCGTGCACGACCACCCCGTCTGCGATGGCGAGGATGGGGGTGCCGTCCGCGGCGGCGAGGTCGGAGCCGGAGTGGAACGCGCGTTCTCCGGTGAACGGGTCGGTGCGCCATCCGAAACTGTCGGTGTCCACCCACGTCCCTTGGGGGAGCGGGAACACGATGCGCGTGGTCTCCGGCACGATCGGTGCCCCGCCCTCTCCTCCGCCGGTGGGGGCAGGGCGGGTTAGGGTGGTGAGGATCGCCTCGGCGACCGGCTGGTAGTTCTGGTAGCGGTCCGGGTAGGCGGATACCTCGACGGCCTGGGCGGCTTCGCCGGGGTCCATCTGCTGCCAGCCGGGAATGTCCAGCAGCCCCCGCGGGGAGGGGTGGTTCGGGCCGGTCTCGCCGCCGTAGAACGCTCTGGCCTGATAGGTCGAGTCCATCAGCTCGGCGACGGTGCCCCACCCAGCGGCGGGACGCATCTGGAACAGGCCCAAGGAGTCGTGATCGGACCCGTTGCCATCGTTCGGGAAGTCGCCGGACTCCGGGTAAGTGCCGGTGTTGGCGAGCATCCGCAGCGTGGACTCCGTGAGGGCGGCCATGAGCGCGATCACCACGCCGGGACGGCCGACACCGCTGGTTTGCCCGCCGACCGTGATGATCGTCGCGGCGTGGGTGAGCTGGGTCCGGTTCAGCGTGACCGTCTGCCCGTTGCGGGTCGTCGCGGTCAGCGACTCCGGGATCGGCCCCACGGCGAGGGAGCCCGGTGCGCATGCGGTCATCACAGGATTGACCACGGCCGCCACCCCGACAAGCACGACCGAGGGGGCAAAGAACAGCAGGGCGACCGCGAGAGCGGCGAGCTTCTTCCACACAACAACCACCTGCTCTCAACGGAGGGGGTTGTCGAGTTGGGATAATCGCAGCAGCTCACAGGTCGTGCCGGTGACGCCACGGTTGGTGACCGCCGGGGTGCAAACGATGAACACCGTGAACGACACCGGCCGGGACGCCTCCACAGGTTCGGTGCCCAAGGTGCCGTCCCGGTGCCGGGTGCCGTCGATCGTGTACGCGACGGTGCCTGCGGGAATCTGGCCCGGAGCGGCCTGCGCGACCGCAGTATCCCATGCCTCCGGGATGACCGCGGTGTCGACGATGAGCCATTGGCGGGTCTGATACTGACGGAGCTGCCCCCACGCCTCCACACTCGGCAGATACGCCCGCACATCCCCCGCCAGCGCGTCCGCCTCCTCATCTGCGGCGACATCCGCGAGCATCTGCGCGTAGTCCATCGGGCCGTCACCGGTGGTGGTGTCCCACACAAACAGTGCACCGGCGACCGCGCGGGCGAACGCCTCCGGCCCACCCTGCTGCGGCACCGCCACTGGCCCCTCCCCCGCTGTTCCGGCAGGCGGGGAGGTCACAGTAGACCTCGGCGAGTCGGCGGGAGTGGTGTCGGTGTCGGGTGCGGGACCGCGCAGCAGCCCGTAAATGCCGACACCGACCAGCAGGAGCAGCACGAGCCCGCCCGCGATCGTGGCGATCAGCAGACGGCGGCGACGACGATCAGCGAGGGTGGCGGGGTCCATGCGGGATCCTCCTAAGAGGCGACAGGTTGGTGGTCGCCTGGAAGGTGCACACACCGCCCCAGGAAGCGGCGCCGGGTCAGGCGATGTGCTCGCTGCGCTCCTGCGCTCGGCGGGCAGCACGCGCGGTATCAGCGAACACGATCGTGCCGGCGACGGTCTGCTCGAACCGCGACCATTGCTCCTCGGTCAACGCCGGGCCGACCTCCCCCGGGTTGTGGTGTTGCCACCATCCGCCCATGTCGTCCCAGATTGCGACGAACACGGTCAGCGGGAACGGCACCGGCTCACCCTCATCCTCGACCGCGGTCAGCGGGCGGCGCTGGGGTTTCCGGCCGGTCTTCTTCGCGGCCCTCACACGGGCGAGCGCAGCCTGCGCCAGCTCCTCCAGTTCCACCGCCCGCGCCTCACGCTCCGCGTCACGCACCTGAGCGGCCTCAGCGCGCGCTTGGTCGCGCAGTTCGGCCGGTTGGGTGGGGTCGGCGACGATCTGGTCGAGCTCGGCGAGGGAGAGCTCGGCATTGACACGCAAGTGCGAGGGGTACACCTTCCCACCAGCCTTGATCCGCTCGACCTCCTCCGCCGCGCGAGTACGGACGGACTCGGGTTGGGTTTGGTCGGCGGCAAGGTGTTCGAGTCGACCGATACGCTCCAGCGTGGTGTGGGAGTCCCGGCCGGTGACCATCTGCGCGGCCTGCACCGCCGCCTCACCCGGGGTGGTGTCCCACGGTGCCGTTAACTTAACGGGACCGTCTTCTCCCGCATCATCGGCGGCCTGGAACCGGGTTGCCTCCTGGCGGTGTGCGGCATCTTCGGCGAGTAGGGTCTTGAGTTCGCGGTAGAGGCCGGCGGCCTCGAACTGGGTCAACGGCTTGTGCAACAGGTTGTCGTCCTGCTCCGCGAGGAGCTGTCCGAGCCGATCCGAAACCCCGGACCGCACCCACACTTTGACGCTTTTCCACCCGAGCAGCTTGATCGCCGCCAGCCGTCTCGCTCCGCAGATGAGGTTGCCGTCGAGGGTGATCGTGATCGGTTGCAGCAGGCCGTTGCGGCGGATCGACTCGACCATTGCGGTCAGGTCGCCGTAGTCCTGCCGGTGCCGGCGGCCGACACCGATGGAGTTCACCGCCCGCTCCAACTCGATGTGCCCATCCTGCGGAGTGCTCACAGACGCTCACCCCGCCTATCGGGGGCGGCAAGGCCAGCGGTCAGCACGAGGTCCTCATCACGCCACAGGGCCCGCAACGGCTCGCCGATGAGCAGCCGCACCAGCAGGCCACGACCGGCGTTCGTGCGTGTGAGGGCGGGGTCGGGGTTGCCGAGCACGACTCGCAGCAGGGTCGTCCAGGAGGTGCCGGGCAGGTCCAGGAGCGCGCGGGCTTGCTGGTCGCGGCGGAGTACCTCGAAGGCCGACGCTCGCGACACGGATTCGGCAAGCCTGCCAGTGATGTAGTCGACCGAGGCGCGTGCGGTCGCCGGATCCCATCCCAGCCGAGTAAGGAACGCGGTCGTGTTCTCCATCGCCGAGTCGACGTTCATCGTCCGCGCCAGCCGCACGTCTTCGTCCTCAGCGGGCACGTCCTCCTCGTCGTCGGTGAAAGGGTCGACGTGGAAGGCGGGGTGGTAGTCGGGCAGCGGGTTCTCTCGGTCGCTGAACCGCTCCGCATCATGGAACACCGAATACCTCGGCCGGCGGGCCTGGTGCACCGAGCACAGCAGGCCGTTGCCGCGCTCCTCGCCGATGCAGGTCACTTGCACCGCACGGGTCACCACCGCCCACGGGTCATCCGCCCGACGGGTGGCGGCTCCCCGCATTGCGTCGAACGCCGCCGATGCGGCCTCCCACGGGTCCAGGCCATGCTTGCGTGCCAGGGCAGCGTACTTGTCGGCCGCGTGCCGCATCAGCGCGGCAGCCTCCGGGTCGTTCCGCCACGCGTCCGTGCCTGCGTCATGAAGTCTGTTGAGGAGTGCACGTAGCGCCTCCGAGTCCTCAAAACGATGCCGCTCCTCGTTACGGCTGCTTGCGTATGTCATCCGGCACCTCCTGAACAGCAGGTGCGCGCGCGTCCCCCAGCGGTCGTGCTCGCCGGTTGAGGAGGGACACGCATGGCCTATGTCACCCCAACCCGATCCCGGAGCGCGACACCCACGAGTGCTGCTCCCCAGCCCCGCGGCCGAACGCGGTCACCGGCGGCAGTTTCCGTGCCCGCTCGCTCACAACCCGCCCACCCGACCGGGCGACCGGGCGAGTGCCCCGATATGCCTGAGCGGGCACACGTCTCGCGCGGCGGGCGAGCTCGGCTTGGAAGTCGATGCCTTGCCCCACGACCCTGCCCATCCGCGAGGCCAGCAGATCGGACGGCCGCACCCACTCCACCCCCGCACGACGCCTCCCCGCCTGTGCCGCATCGGGCTTCGTCTTCGCCGCGGAGGGGTCGCCGTGGCGGGCCAGTTCAGACACGTCCCCGTCCCCAGTACGGCGTGCCTCCTCGGGCACCTCAGAGATCTCCCGGCGGAGTGCGGGGTGCTCTCCGAGCCGCGCGGTGCGCTGCTCGTGCTCGTTCATGTCGTCTCCTCCGTGTTGTCGTGGCCGGGCATGGCGGGACGGGCGAACCAGCGTCCAACCGTGGATGGGTGCACACCGAGGTGGCGGGCGATCTGCTTGTTCGACCAGCCCTCCTCCTCCCGTAGCGACACCGCCACCTCACGCCACACCGGCACCGGCAACGGCAACTGCAACGGAGCAACCGTCGCCGTCTCCTCGCCTGACTCGTGCAACGGCTCGGCTGTGGGGAGGGGTCGGGTGAGGATGACGGTGAGGTGGGTGATCGCTAGCAGCACCAGCGGCGGCACCGCCGCCACCGACGCCGCCAGAACGCTCGGTACGTCTGCGTCGGCGACCACGACGGCGTGGATCGCGTTCGCGGTCACCGACACCACCGCACCGGCAGCCAGCAGCGCCCACGGATACCAGGCGGAGCGTTGCCCTGCGAGCGCGACGACGGCGACGGTTGAGACGACGATGATGCCGTCCACGATCAACGGCCACGCCCACGCCTGCCCCGCATCCACCCCGGAACGGCGGGCAAGATCAGCCAGGGCCGTGAAGGAGAGCCAGAACGCTCCCGCAGCGATGAACACCGTCCCCGCCACCGCTGTCGCTACCGCCACCCGACCACCGCGCGTTCTCGTTCCCGGCAACATCACAGCTCCCGTCCCCTCGGTGACGAGCGAGTGGCGTGGGCGTGGTGGCCGAACCACCTCTCGGCCGGCGATTCGCCCCGCCTCGGCGGCGACTCGCGTCGGGCAGACTCGGGGAGGACGGTGCGGTACGCGGACCGAATCGTCGCGGCAATCTCTCGCGGCCCGAAGTCCGACTTCGCCGCCGCCAGCACCGCATCCAGAGCATCGTCTAGCGGGACGCCGCCCTCAGCGAGACGGCAGGACGCCCAGAACAATTTGAGATTGCGGTCGGTATCCTGCCTGCCCAGCCAGCGCGCCAACCGCACGGCATCGTCCCGCCCCACCGGCTGCCAAGTGTCGGGCCGGGGGCGAGGCTCGGGGCGGGGGTCCAGGAAGTCCCGCAGCCGTGCGGCATCCAGTGTTCGCGCGTGACCGGTCCCGACCTCCTCGACCCGGTAGAGGGCCGTGGTGCCCTCGATCGTCCGGGCCGAGGGCGGGACGATGATGTAGCCGCCGTCACCACGGAAATCGACCCCGGCACGCCCCGCCTGCCACGACCGCTGTTCGGTCCCCGGCATCGCCGGATAATAAGCGTGCATCCCGCCCGTGGGCGTGCGTACTAGTATCTTCCACCCGCCGGTCAACCCCGCCGCAGTCGCGCGGACGAAGCCGGCCCGCCCATCGACGGGACCGTGCACATCCACATCCACCACCACGAACCCGGACGCTCGGCCGGTCGGCACGCCGATATTCGCGGCCGGCCAACGCCGCCACCACGCCCCGACCTGCGCCGGGTCGCTGCTCGCGTCGTGGAATCCGTGCTCGACCAGCGGCCGCTTCCCGCCCGGCACGCACGGGAACACCGGCACCCCGGCCTGCGCGAATTGCACGGCGGCCGCAGCCAGCGGAACGTCGGCGACCTGGACAAACAGCTCAGCGGCCTTCATCACAGGCTCCTGACCGCGGCCTCCGCCGTGCGAGACGACCGCGGCGGCTCCACCGCCGGCGTTGCCGTGGTGCGCTCTGCTCTCGGGGTACGTTCGGCGCGCGCGGGGTCGCGGGTGAGGCCGGGCGGGTCACCGTCGCCGATCTGCGCTGTGGGGAGGGCATCAAGGATCGCCCCCGCGGTCTTGCGGACCCGCTCGCCTGTGGCCTGCACCACCTCCGCCGGGTCCTTGTCCTTGACGGTGCCCGCCCAGCCGGAGACGTAAGGGATCGTGTAGCCGGTGGTGTCCATCCCGTGCGCGGCACCGATCATCAGCGCCACCGACTCCGCTTCCACCTCACCCACCCCGCGATGGCCCGTGGCGTCCGGGTTGTCGGGACCGTGCAGCTTCACGTGCGCGAGTTCGTGCGCGAGGGTCTTCACCTGCGCGGAATCGTCCATGTTCGTCCGCACCGCGACCGTCCGGTTCGTGTAGTCGGTCAGGCCGTTCGCACCGCGGATCATGCCCTCGTGCTTGACCCGCAGCACCGCGAACCCCTCCGCCTCCACCAAAGCCGCAAGCCCAGCCCACAAGCCTTCGGGGGCTTCGCCTTCCAGTAGCACCGGCGACGGACGCTCCGGAATCGGATCGCCGGCGGTCTGGGAGACATCCCACACGTAGGCGGGTTTCGCGCCGACCATGCGGGAGCGCACCGCCTCACCCGGCGTCGGCTTCTCGAACCGGCCCAGCCTCCGCCATGAGGCATTGTCCTGCGGGGTCGAGGACGCGAACCGGCCCGTCACCGGGGCGAAGATCATGTACCCCGGCTGCCCCTTCTCCACCTGCCTGCCGAGGGTCTGCCATTGCTTGTACCCCGCAACATAGGACGGCTCCGGCGCTTGCACACGGCCCTGCTCGAAAGCGTCAAGGTGCTGCGCCCACACCAACAGGGTGTTCCCGAAACTCCGTGACCGGAACCGGGCGGCGAACTTCATTGCACGCCGCCAGTCTTCCCCGGACGCGAGCTGACCCACCGCAATTGCAAGGCGTTCATGCAGCGCGTCAAGCTTCGCGTCCCGCGTTACTTGCGCACTTTCATCCGTCGCCATCACCAGCCTCCTTCCCCGGCCGCCCAACAGGGCGGCTGACCCTTGCGACCATGAGGTGCGCCGGGCGGATCGGGGATACGAGACGGGCGAGAAATGAGACTGCGACCACCAGGCTCCGCAATGAACCCGACGAGTCCCATCTGGTCTACTCGTTGATGCGGTCGTTGCACGCGACCGGGCTGGAACTGCGCGAAATCCTCCGGATCTGTGCGCGGATCCTCCGGGTCAGTCCGCCGCAGCCACCCGCTGACTCAGGGACCGGTACTCGCGAGGCGTGATTCCGATGCTCCGCCGGAACAAGCGCCCGGCGTAGGCAGGGTCCGTCCAGCCGACCTTTCGTGCAACAGTCGCGATCGGTTCGTCCGTGGTGCGCAGCAGGTGGGCCATTTGCTCCGCCCGTAGCATGGTGAGGTAGGCAATCGGCGTCTTGCCGAACGCGGGGACGAACAGTCGTCCAAGGTGCGATGGGGACAAGTGGACGGCCTTTGCCAGCGCGCCGAGTGTCCACCGACGCTCCGATTTGTGTCGCAGCAGGCTCGCGGCGTGGCGTACTTCAGCTCTAATGGGATCGAAGACACGGTGACGCGGGAGTCCCGGAAACATAGACGCTCGCTGACTGGAAGTGATACGTCGCTCCGTCACGTCGATATATGGCACCACCACATCCAGCACCGCAAACAGCAAGGCCTGCGCCTTGTAGAACCGCTCCGGAGCAGGATTATCCAGGCTCAGAGCCACAAGCTCGTCCAGCCAGGGCATCAGGAGCCCGACACGATCTGTTCCGAGACGAACAATCTGAGCGGGTTCGGCATAACGGGTCTCCAAGAAATGTTTGGCCTGGAGGCGGTCGGTGAACACTGATGCGTGTTGCCAGAACACCTGATCGACGAGGAAGTCTCGATCAAGGTACAGGGTCGTGACGGTGACGAAACCCTCCGGTTCCCAGCCACACAAGGTACACGGCGCCAGGGCAACCACGTCCCCGATACTCGCAGGACGTAGGCCGAACTCGCTAAAAAGGATTGCCGATCCGGAGCGCACGAAGCTGATGCGCACGCAGTCGTATGCCCGCGGTTCCGTAGCGGCATGCGAGGTGGTCGTCCGAGCGACAACCGGTGAGAACACTGGAGGTTGAGGAGACGCTGCCGTGTCCGCGGTAGTGCGCGGGGTGCCTTGCGTTACGGAACCCATACCGGGAGTTAACGACACCGTGCGCGGGAGAACGAGGCTCCTAACGGTACACATGCGAAAAGCGGCCGTTCCCTAACGCTTTCAGGACACCCTCGAGCCGGGGGCGACCCCGTTCAGTGGCCGGGCGCGTTTGCGGCCCTTACCGGGGTCAGGGGGCGTGGTCGTTGTCTTGGTCGGTCAGCAGACGATGCCCCATCCCGGCCTCGGTAATCAGATACCGCGGCTTGCCCGGGTTCGGTTCGAGTTTCTTGCGCAACTGAGAGACATACAGGCGCAGGTAGCCAGTGTCGGTGATGTGCTCGGACCCCCAGATCTCGGTGAGAAGAGTCTGCCGGGTGACGAGTTTGCCGGGATTGCGGATGAGGACTTCGAGTACCTGCCACTCCGTGGGGGTGAGACGGATTTGCTGCGTCTGGCCACCGCTGGTCTTCACGACGTTCCGGGACGACAAGTCAATGGTGACATCACCGAGCGTCACAGTCGGGTCCGATTCGTGTTGGGGTACTCGTCGGGTGAGCGCGCGGATGCGGGCGAGGAGTTCTTCGATGGAGAAGGGCTTGGTCACGTAGTCGTCCGCCCCAGCGTCGAGCGCTTCGACTTTGTCAGCCGCACCGGTACGACCGGAGACGACGAGGATCGGGGCGGTGGACCAGCCACGGATGCCCGCGATGACTTCGATGCCGTCGAGTTGGGGCATTCCAAGGTCGAGCATGTAGATATCGGGGTGGCGGTCGATAGCGACAGCGATGGCCTCCGCACCGTTGATGGCGGTGATGATCTCATAGCCTTTCGCAGTCAACGTGATTCGGAGTGCGCGCAGGATTTGCGGATCATCGTCGGCGATGAGAATCTTCATGATGGCGTCCCTCCCGTCGTCGCTTCCGCAGGTTGCTGCCGCGTTTCGGGTGTGGGAAGTGTGACGACCATGGTCAGCCCGCCGCCGGGGGTGTCTTCAGGGGTGAGGGTGCCACCCATCCCTTCCACGAAGCCTTTCGAGAGGGCCAGCCCGAGGCCAAGGCCCGCAGTGTTGTCGGTGTCGCCGACACGTTGGAAGGGGACGAACACGTCATCTCGACGCTCGGCGGGGATGCCGGGGCCGCGGTCGATGATTCGGATTTCCACCTGTCCGGCGAAAGCGCTGGTGGCGATGCGGACGTAGCCGCCAGGTGGGGTGTAGCGGGTGGCGTTGACGAGCAGGTTGACGAGCACTCGTTGCAGCAGTGCGGGATCGGCCATGACCGGCGGGATAGTGGGGTCAAGATCGAGCTGCACTTGGTCGGGTCCAAGGTCGAGCTCGTCGAGTGCGGGCACGATGGTGTCGGCGGGATCGACGGGGCTGACCGAGACGGCCAGGACACCGGCCTGGAGACGGCTGACATCCAGAAGGTCAGTGATCAGGGTGGCGAGAGTGGTCAGGCTTTCATCGGCGGTGGCAAGGAGCTCGTCCCGGTCGTTGTCGTTGAGCATGCTGCGGGTGGCTCGGAGGCCACTGACGGCGGCAGTCGCGGCGGCCAGTGGACGCCGCAGGTCGTGGCTCAGCGCTGAGAGCAGAGCAGTTCGAACCCGATCGTTGGCCGCGAGCGGACCCACTTCGCTGGCGGTCTCGGCGAGGTCGCTGTGTTCGAGTGCGGCGTCGAGTTGCGCGACGAGGACGGCCAGGAGCCGTTGTTCGGAGGCTTCCAAGTCGTTGCCGTGCAGTTCCAGGATCGCGCGATCACCGATGGGTACAGTGGTGTGTCGGTCGTCGGGCAGCGGTTCCCCTGCCGTGGCGAGGACAGTTTCCCCTTTCCGGAGTCGGACGCCAGCGAGACCGAATGCTTCTCGGGCGCGATCGATCAGCGCTTGAATGGCTCCTTGCCCACGCAGAACGCTGCCGGCGACGGTGGCGAGAAGTTCCGACTCGGCTGCGGCGCGCCGTGCGGCCCTGGTCAGTCGGGCGGCCCGGTCGACGACGAGGCTCACCAAGATCGCGATGATGATGTAGAGCGCGAGCGCGACCAGATGGGTTGGCTTGGTGACGGTGACTGTGTACAGCGGTGCGATGAAGAAGAAGTCGAGGGTGAGCCCGGACATCACAGCAGCAAATAGTGCCGGCCAGATCCCCCCCACGAGCGCGACGACCACCACCAGCAGTTGATAGCTCAGGACATCGCTGGTGATGGAGTCCTCGGTACGAAAGGCAGACAGCAGCCAGGTCAGGAGGGGGCCACCGATGAGAGCGAGTGCGAATCCGGTGATGCGGCGCTTCCACGTCAAGGCTCCACCGATCTTGGGGAGGGAGAGTTTCCCGCCGGCGGCGTCGTGATTGACGATGTGCACGTCGATGTTGCCGGCTTCGCGCACGACGGTCGCGCCGATGCCAGGCCCGGTGAGGGCGGCGGCGAGCCGGCTGCGGCGGCTGACGCCGATGACGAGCTGTGTGGCGTTGACGGATTTGGCGAACTCGACAAGCGCGATGGGGATATCGTCACCGACGACCTGGTGATACGTGCCGCCGAGCTTTTCCACGAGGGCGCGCTGCCGGGCCAGTGACTCCGGGTCGGCGACGCGCAGCCCGTCTTGACTGGTGATGTGCACGGCGAGCAAGTCTCCGCCCGCGGATCGCGCGGCGATCCGCGCTCCGCGACGCAATAGGGTCTCGCCTTCCGGACCGCCGGTGAGAGTCACCACCACCCGTTCCCGGGCTTCCCACTTGCTGTCGATGCCGTGCTCGGCGCGGTAGGTCTTGAGCGCCTGGTCGACCTCATCGGCCAGCCACAGCAGAGCGAGCTCGCGCAGCGCGGTCAGGTTGCCGAGTCGGAAGTAGTTCGACAGCGCCGCGTCGATCCGCTCCGCCGGGTAGACGAGTCCGCCGGAGAGCCGGTCTTGTAACGCCTGGGGCGCCAGGTCGACAACTTCGATCTGATCGGCCGCGCGAAGGAAATCGTCCGGTACCGTCTCGCGCTGCGGCACACCGGTGATCTGCTCCACCACATCGTTCAGAGACTCGATGTGCTGAATGTTGACCGTGGAGATCACGTCGATGCCCGCGTCCAGGAGCACCTGAACGTCTTGCCAGCGCTTATCGTGCTCAGAGCCGGGAGCGTTGGTGTGGGCGAGTTCATCGACGAGGGCGACCTCGGGCGTGCGAGCCAGGGTGGCGTCCAGGTCCATCTCGGTCAGTTCCACGTCCCGGTGCTGGAGAGCACGACGCGGGAGGACTTCTAGTCCTTCGGTCATCGCCGATGTCGCCGCGCGGCCGTGGGTCTCCACGACAGCGACCACCACGTCCTTGCCTTCGCCGAGTAGTCGTTTGCCTTCCTCCAGCATGGTGTAGGTCTTCCCCACACCGGGCGCAGCGCCCAGCAGCACCCGAAGCCGCCCCCGTGCAGTCATGTTCAGCCCTCCCACTCATCCAATGCCAGATTAAGCTCTAACACGTTCACCCGCGGCTCCCCGACAAAACCGAGGTCGCGACCCTGGGTGTGTGCGGCAACCAGCTCGCGCACCGTCGTGGCGGGCAGGTCGCGAGCCTGCGCGATGCGTGCGACCTGGATAGCGGCATATTCCGGGCTGATGTGCGGATCCAGCCCGGAGCCCGAGGCGGTCACCGCGTCGACGGGAACCTCGGCCTCGGGGACACCGTTGAATTCGGCGACCTGCGTCCGGCGCGCAGCGATCGCAGCGATCAGATCCGGGTTTTCGGGGCCGAGGTTGGAGCCGGAGGATGCGCTGGCGTCGTAGCCGTCGCCGGCGGCGGAGGGGCGGGGTTGGAAATACTCCGGCAGCGGGTTCCCATCCGCATCTGTGAACGTCTGCCCGATCAGTGCCGAGCCCACGACCTGGCCGCTCGCGTCGGTCAGCTGGGAACCGTTCGCCTGCCATGGGAACACCAACTGGCCGACACCGGTGATCGCCAGCGGGTACAACACACCAAGGACCACCGTGAGGATGACCATGATGCGAACGGCCGTCCACACCGACCGGCCCGCACTGCGACGAGAGACCTTCATTTCGGGGAGTCCTTTCAGTAACCAGGGATCAGCGCGACGATGAGATCGATGGCCTTGATCCCCACAACGGGTACGAGGATCCCGCCGAGCCCGTATAAGAGCAGGTTCCGGTTCAACGCTTGGGCGAGGTTGGTCAGGCGGTAGGGGACGCCGATGAGGGCGAGCGGGATCAGGATGGCGATCACGACGACACTGAAGATGACGGTCGACAAGATGGCCGAGGCGGGCGAGTGCAGCCCCAGGATGTTCAGCGCCCCCAGGCCCGGGAAGACGCCGACGAACAGGGCGGGGAACAGTGCGACGTATCTGACGAGATCGTTGGCGATGTTGAACGTCGTCAAAGCGCCGCGGGTGGCCATCTGTCGCCGACCGACCTCGATGATCTCCACAAGCTTGGTCGGGTCGTCATCGAGGACGATCATGTTCGCCGCCTCCTTCGCCGCCGCGGTGCCTGTGTTCATCGCAACCCCCACATCGGCTTGCGCGAGCGCGGGGGCGTCGTTGGTGCCGTCGCCGCTCATCGCCACGAAATGCCCGGCCGCCTGTTCCCGTTTGATCAGGTCCAGCTTGTCCTTCGGAGTGGCGTCTCCCAGAAAATCGTCAACCCCTACCTCTTTCGCGATTGCCGCCGCAGTCAATGGATTATCGCCGGTAACCATGACGGTCCTGATCCCTAGCAACCGCAACTGATTCACGCGGGCCGGCACAGTGTCTTTGACCACATCCTTCAAGTGGATCACCCCGAGAACCCGGCCCGGCCCGTTCGCTGGCTTACTGGCCACAACCAGTGGGGTGCCGCCGGATCGGGCGATCGCTGCGGTCACAGACCTGAGCTCGTCCACGACAGGACGCGACTGTTGGGTGCCGGTGTGCTTGAGCCAGCCGAGGATCGCGGACTCCGCGCCCTTGCGGACACTGGTGCCGTCGTCGTCCAGGTCTCGCCCGGACATCCGCGTCAAGGCGCTGAAAGGCACGCTACGGCCTGCGCGGCTCGCATCCGCGTCGAGGACGATGCCGTGGCGACGGGTCAGCTCGATCGTGGACGTGCCCTCCGGTGTCGGATCGCTGAGTGAGGACAGTGCGGCAGCACGAAGCAGCTCGTCCTCGCTGGTCCCGGCGACCGGCACGAATCGGGTTGCGCGGCGGTCGCCTTGGGTGATCGTTCCGGTCTTGTCCAGCAGCACCGTGGTGATATCCCCCGCCGTTTCCAGAGCGTGCCCTGAATCCAGGAGCACGTTGCGTTGCAGCAGCCGGTACATTCCTGCGATCCCGGTCACCGACAGCAACGCGGCGATCTCGGTGGGTACCAGGCAGGCCACCAAGGCGACCAGCACCGGAACCGACACCGGGCCGGCGACCGGCGAAGCAATGGTATTGACCGTGAGGGCGATGAGCACGAACGAGATTGAGAACGACGCGAGCAGTGCACTTAACGCCAGTTCATTGGGAGCCTTCTGCCGGCGGGCCCCTTCGGCGAGGTCGATCATCCGATCCACGACCGTGTCACCGATCGGCGCCGTGACGCGAACCACGATCCGATCCGAAAGGACCCTGGTTCCACCGGTCACCGCGGAGCGGTCACCGCCGGATTCGCGGATCACCGGGGCCGACTCACCGGTGATGGCCGACTCATCCACTGAGGCGATACCCCAGACCACTTCACCGTCGGCGGGGACCACACCCCCGACCGTCAGCACCACCATGTCGCCGGGTTGCAGCTCGGCCGAATTCACATCTCGAACGTCAGTACTGTGTGCACCAGGGTCGTTCGTTTCGTCGTAGCGGCGCACACGATGCGCGGTGGTGCTCTCCCGCATCAACCGAAGGGACGTGGTGTGGCTTCGACCGCGCCCTTCCGCCAGCGCTTCGGCGATATTCGCGGCGAGGAGTGTCAGCCAAAGCCAGACGGCGATCGCCCAACTGAAACCCGGGGGCAGCACAGTGCCGCCGGAGAGAGCCGGGCCGCCGATGAAGGGTTCCGCGAACGCGACAACCGTGGTGAGAGCGGCACCACACCACACAACGAACAGCACCGGGTTCCGCCGCTGCACTCGGGGGTCGAGTTTGCGGATCGCGCCGCGAAGCGGCAACCCGAAGGTCCGCAAGAACGATTGGAGCCGCCGTTGACCGGCCCCCCGCTTGAACCGCCGTATGATCGTCATCCCAACCCTTCCGCCAGTGGGCCAAGTGTCAAGATGGGGAAGAAGGTTGGAACCGAGACGAAGACGATGACCCCGACCAGCAGGCCCACGAACTGCGGACGGTGAAGCGGCAATTCGGCAGCCTGGGATGCCGCCCGGTCCTGGGAAGCAAATGAGCCGGCCAATGCCAGCACCAGAGCGATCGGCACAAACCGGCCAAGCAGGATGATGACGCCCAGCGTCGTGTTCAGCCAAGGGGTATTCGCGTTGAACCCGGCGAAGGCGGAACCATTGTTGATCGCGGCCGAGACGAATGCGTACATCACCTCAGAGAGCCCGTGGGAACCCGGGTTGCCCATGGCCGTGCCGACGATCTCATCGTGCACTGCGGGGATGGCGAGGCTAACCGCCATGCCGACTAAGGCAAGGGTGGGCATCACGAGAATGAACAGGCTGGTCAGCTTGAGTTCGCGTACACCGATCCGTTTGCCGAGAAACACAGGTGCGCGGCCCAGGAGCAGGCCGGTGAGGAACACGGCGATGACGGCCATCACGAGGATCGTATACAGTCCCGCGCCGACCCCTCCGGGAGAGACTTCTCCGAGCAGCATGTTCAGGACGGCGATCATCCCGCCCAAGGCGGTGTAGGAGCCATGCATCGAGTTCGCGGCACCACCGGAGGTTCCGGTGGTCGCCGACGCGAACAGCGTCGATCCCACGACCCCGAATCGTTGCTCCTTTCCTTCCATCGCACCACCGGCCAGCTGGGGAGCTGTCCCATTACCGGAGAGTTCGAAGATCGTCAGGAGTGTGAACACGGCCACGAAGAACACCGCCATCGTCGCGACGATGGCGTAACCCATCCGGTGGTCGTCGACCATGCGGCCAAATGTGCGCGGCAACGCGAAGGGGATGACCAGAAGCAGGAAGATCTGGACCAGGTTCGTCCACGGCGCCGGGTTCTCGAAGGGGTGCGCGGAGTTCGCGTTGAAGAATCCGCCGCCATTGGTTCCCAGCATCTTGATCGCCTCCTGAGAGGCGACGGGACCGCCAGGGATCGACTGCGTGCCACCGGTCACGGTGGTCACCTCGGTGAACCCATTGAAGTTCTGGACCACACCGCCGGCGAGCAGGATGACCGCCGCCAGCACCGACAGGGGCAGGAGTATCCGCAAGGTGCCGCGCACCAGATCGACCCAGAAGTTTCCGAGGGTGCCGGTGCGCCGTGACGCGAAACCTCGCACCAGCGCGATCGCGACGGCCAGTCCCACGGCGGCCGAGACGAAGTTCTGTACCGATAGACCGGCCATTTGCACGAGGTAACCGACCGTGTGCTCCGGGGAGTATGACTGCCAGTTCGTGTTTCCCACGAACGACGCCGCCGTATTGAACGCCAAGTCCTCCGGCACCGGCGGCAGCCCCAGCGAGTACGGCAGCAGGTGCTGAGTGCGTTGCAGAAAATAGAGACCGACCAACCCCACGGCAGAGAACGTCAGGACGGCGCGCAGGTACGCCTGCCAGGATTGCTCGCTTTTCGAGTTCACCCCCACCAAGCGGAACAACCACCGCTCGATCGTCCAATCCTTCGACGTCGTGAACACCCAGGCCATGTAATCGCCCAGCGGGCGATACAACACACCCAGCAGAACTGCCATCGTCGCACCGGTCGCGACCGCCAGAAGCCACCCCATCAGAACCGCTCAGGATGAACCAAAGCGACCACAAGGTACCCGACCGCTGCGACGGCGAGCACCGCGGCGGCACATTCCACGACGATCACGGCCTTGCCAGCGCCCCACCGAGCCCACCAACCGCGACGAACCGTGCAACGCCGCCACGCACGTGGGCCACATCCAGCACCGGCAACTCCTCTCCCGTTGAACCGCCCCTCCTGCGGGGACCGCACTGCCGATCCAACACCGTCACCAGGGGTTCAATCCATGCTCCTAACGGAATCCATACGGGAACCCGCCGAACCCTCGCACTATCCAAACGGTGCCCGTGTCCGGCCCATCTCCACGACCATGCATTCGCTGGATCCTGGACGCAGTGATCCGGTATTTGCCGGCAACGACCCTTCCGGAGGTGAGGAAGTCCGCGCCCAGCCTGCTCAGCGTTCCAGTTCGTCTAATGCCAGGTTGAGTTCCAGCACGTTCACGCGCGGTTCTCCGAGGTAGCCGAGGTCGCGACCTTGGGTGTGCGCCGCGAGTAGGTCGCGTACCGTCTCGATGGGCAGATCACGGGCCGTTGCGACGCGTGCCACCTGGATCGTGGCGTACTCCGGGCTGATGTGCGGGTCCAGGCCGGACGAGGAGGCGGTCACCGCATCCGGCGGAATCTGATCCTCCGGCACGTCGTTGAACTCGGCGACTTGTGCTCGGCGACCTTCGATTGCGGCGATCAAGTCCGGGTTCTCCGGACCGTAGTTGGAGCCGGAGGACGCGCCAGCGTCATACCCATCGCCGGCGGCTGAGGGCCGGGGTTGGAAGTAGTCCGGCAGCGGGACTCCGTCATCGTCGGCGAAGGACTGCCCGATGAGTGCCGATCCCACTTGGCTATCCCCGTCACGGACGATGGACCCGTTTGCTTGCGCCGGGAATGCGAGCTGGGCGATGCCGGTGATGGTGAGGGTGTAGACGATGCCGAGGAGCACGGTGAAGAGGGCCATGGCCCGTACCGCGACCCAGGTGGTGCGTCCGGTGGAGCGTGTGGATGTGTTCATTGTCTTGTTCTTCCTATACCGGTCAGAATCCGGGGACGAGGCGCACGAGAAGATCGATGAGCCAGATGCCGATGAACGGGGCGATGATGCCGCCCAGGCCGTAGACGGCGAGATTGCGGCCGAGGGTCTTCGACGCGTTCATCGGCCGATACTTCACACCGCGCAGGGCGAGCGGGATGAGGATGACGATGATGATGGCGTTGAATATGATCGCTGACAGCACCGCGGAAGCCGGTGAGTGCAGCCCCATGATGTTCAGCACCCCGAGGCCGGGGAACACTCCCATGAACATCGCCGGGATGATCGCGAAGTACTTGGCGATGTCGTTGGCGATGGAGAACGTGGTCAGCGCCCCGCGGGTGATCAGCAGTTGCTTGCCGATGCGGACGATATCAATGAGTTTGGTCGGGTCGGAGTCGAGGTCGACCATGTTGCCGGCTTCTTTCGCCGCCGAGGTGCCGGTGTTCATCGCCACCCCGACGTCGGCTTGCGCCAAAGCGGGGGCGTCGTTGGTGCCGTCACCGGTCATGGCGACGAGGTTGCCGCCGTCTTGTTCCCGCCGGATGAGGGCGAGCTTGTCCTCCGGGGTGGCTTCGGCGAGATAGTCGTCCACACCGGCCTCGGCGGCGATCGCTTTCGCGGTCAGCGGGTTGTCTCCCGTGATCATGACGGTGCGGATGCCCATCGCACGCATCTGCGCGAACCGTTCGCGCAGTCCCTCTTTGACGACATCCTTCAAGTGGACGACGCCCAGAACCTGCCCCGCAGAGGCGGGTGACTTGACCGCGACGACCAGCGGAGTGCCGCCAGACTGTGCGACCTGATCGGTGCACTCCTCCAGCTCCGCGACCAGACTGCTCGGCAGCCGAGTGCCGTCTTGCTCCAACCATCCGATGACGGCAGAACCGGCCCCTTTGCGAATCTGAGTGCCATCGGGCTGATCCAGCCCCGACATGCGGGTTTGTGCAGTGAACGGCACGATCTCGCCCGGCGCGACCTCGCCAACCTCGACGCCTTGCGCCCGGGCAAGGTCGACGATGGAGGTACCCTCCGGCGTCGGGTCGGCCAGCGAGGAAAGCGCTGCCGTACGGATCAGTTCCTGCTCCTGCACACCGGACAGACGCAGGAACTCGCTCGCCCGGCGGTTGCCATAGGTGATCGTACCGGTCTTATCCAGCAGCAACGTCGTCACATCCCCGGCGGCCTCGACCGCTCGGCCCGACATCGCCAGCACGTTGCGCTGCACAAGGCGGTCCATCCCGGCGATGCCAATCGCTGACAGCAGAGCGCCGATCGTGGTGGGAATCAGGCACACCAACAATGCAATGAGCACCGGGATGCTCACCGGCTCAGCAGCATGGGACGCGATCGGGTTCAGAGTGAGCGCGACGACGACGAAAATGATCGACAGCGAGGCGAGAAGGATCGACAGGGCCACTTCGTTGGGCGTCTTCTGCCTCTGAGCGCCCTCGACCAGCGCGATCATCCGATCCACGAACGTTTCGCCGGGCTTGGAGGTGATCCGCACGACGATCCGATCCGACAGCACCCGGGTGCCGCCGGTGACCGCAGAGCGGTCACCACCGGACTCACGGATGACGGGTGCTGACTCACCGGTGATCGCGGACTCGTCCACCGAGGCGATCCCCCACACAATATCTCCATCACCGGGGATCAACTCACCGGCGACCACCACCACCGTGTCGTCGAGTTGCAGATCGGCCGAGGACACGTCCAGCAGGTCCGTGCGCTCCGCGGCGACGTCGGCGGCCGGGTCGTAGCCGGAGACGCGGTGGGCGGTGGTGCTGGTGCGAGTCTTGCGGAGTGTCTCGGCCTGCGCTTTGCCGCGGCCCTCCGCGAC
The DNA here is from genome assembly GCA_030453295.1 of Janibacter sp. GTDB lineage: Bacteria > Actinomycetota > Actinomycetes > Actinomycetales > Dermatophilaceae > Janibacter. The sequence continues at coordinate 31,115 of JAKDKQ010000002.1, read as the reverse complement.
CGCCTCGGACAAGTTGGCGAACAGCACGGTGAGCCACAACCAGATCGCGATCGCCCAGGTAAACGAGAGCGGCACTGCCGTACCCCCGGACTCGGTGGGACCGCCTAGGAACGGTTGGGAGATCGCCAGCGCGGTGGTCAGTGCGGCGCCGACCCAGACGAGGAACATGACCGGGTTGCGCCATTGCTGACGGGGGTCGAGTTTGCGGAACGCGCCCGGAAGTGCCGCGCGCAGTTGCGCCCAGGAGAACGCGCTACGCGGGATCGCGCTGCCCGTTGAGGCCATGCGGTCGGGTGAGGTGAGTGTGGACATGGTTTACAACAACCCTTCCGCCAGGGGACCCAGCGTGAGAACGGGAAAGAAGGTCAGGGCCGTGACCATGACGGTCACGGTGGTGAGCAAGCCGACGAACAGCGGCCGGTGGGTGGGTAGTGTGCCGGCCGTGGACGGCACCTTGTCCTGTGCGGCGAGGGAGCCGGCCAGCGCCAGGACGAATACGATCGGGACGAAACGGCCCAGCAGAATCGCCAGCCCCAACGTGGTGTTCAACCATGGGGTGTCCGCCGTCAGGCCGGCGAAGCCCGACCCGTTATTGTTGGCCGCGGATGTGAACGCGTACAACACCTCGGACAAGCCGTGCGGGCCAGGATTCAGGATCGACGTGTTCTCCACTTCCTCGCGCACACCGGGGATCGCGAAGCTCAACGCGACACCGGTGAGGACGAGGGTTGGCATCACCAGGATGTAGAGACTGGCGAGCTTGATCTCGCGTGGGCCGATCTTCTTGCCCAGATACTCCGGAGTACGCCCGATCAGCAGGCCGGCGATGAACACCGCGATCACGGCGATCACCAGGATGCCGTACAAGCCCGACCCGACACCCCCGGGAGCGACCTCGCCGAGCATCATGTTCAGCATCGGGATCATCCCGCCCAGCGCCGTGTACGAATCGTGCATCGAGTTCACTGCACCGGTGGACGTCCCGGTGCTCGTCGTGGCGAACAGGGTGGAGCCGATGATCCCGAACCGCTGCTCCTTGCCCTCCAACGCGCCACCGGCAAGCTGCGGTGCGGTGCCCATCCCGGCGGATTCCAACGCAGTGAGGATCGAGAAGGATGCCACAAACAGCGCACCCATGACCGCGAGGATCGCGTAGCCCTGACGGTTGTCACCGACGATCCGCCCGAAGGTGCGCGGCAGCGAGAACGGAATCATCAGCATCAGGAGGATCTCCACGATGTTCGTCCACGGGGCAGGGTTCTCAAATGGGTGCGAAGAGTTCGCGTTGAAGAACCCGCCGCCGTTGGTGCCCAGTAACTTGATGACCTCCTGCGAGGCGGTGGGACCTCCCGGAATCGTCTGCGAACCGCCGGTGAGTGTGGTGACCTCGGTGAAACCGTTGAAGTTCTGAATGACGCCACCGGCCAACAGTACGATCGCACCGATAACCGCGACCGGCAGTAGGATACGCAGCGTGCCACGGACCAGGTCGACCCAGAAATTCCCGATCGTCCCGGAGCGGCGGTAAGCGAAGCCACGGACCAGCGCGATCGCCACCGCGATGCCGACCGCAGCGGAGACAAAGTTCTGCACGGCCAGCCCAGCGAATTGGACTGTGTACCCGAGGGTGGTCTCCGGAGCATACGACTGCCAGTTCGTGTTGCCGACGAACGACGCCGCCGTGTTGAACGACAGAGGCTCGCTCGGCGCGGGCAGACCGAGCGAGTACGGCAACCACTGCTGGAGTCGTTGCAGCCCATAGACCATCAGCAACCCGACCGCGGAGAACGCGAGCACGCCACGCAGATATGCCTGCCAGGTCTGCTCCGTCTTCGGGTCCACACCGATCACCCGGTACAAGCCCCGCTCGAACTTCCAGTCCTTACGCGAGGTATACACCCACGCCATGTAGTCACCCAGCGGCCGATACAACACCGCGAGGATCAGCGCAACAGTCCCCAACGCGAGAATCGCGAACAGCCACACCATCAGAACCGCTCCGGCTTCACCAAAGCGAACACGAGATACACGATCGCCGCGACCCCCAAAACGGCGGCGATCAACTGAAAGACGATCACAGCTTCTCCACCGCCTTGCCCAGAAGGCCAATCAGGACGAATAGGCCGATCACACCGGCGATGTACACAATGTCGAGCACGAGTGAGCTCCGTTCCTCAGACCGGCCACCAGGCGGCGACCGTACGCCGTGACGGGGCGCAATCCCCGATACAACACCCAGCGAAACCCCAGAACGAGCGGCCTAACGGAACACATACGCGGTTCGGATGAACCCTCGCGATCTCCTTACGGCCGGGCCCCGATGGAACACACCGAAAGGGCCCCGGGCGCGAAATAGGGCCACCTCTACCATCACTGAATGCGAGTTGCCATGGAGTGCGAATGGCTGCCGCGGTCAGGGTGCCAGTCCGCCCTCGACGACATGGGCGCGGTGTAGGGCGCCGAGCGCGTGGACAGCCTGGTGCGGCACGACGCCGTTGCCGAGGGCGGTGAGCTGTTCCGCCAGCGTGAGTTCGAGCTCGGGGTCTGTCACCCATCCGTCGGGCAAGCCCATCAGCCATTCCACGAAGCGGGGCGCGGGACGGTACTGTCCGTCATCGTTCAGGAGGGCGGGTGCGGGGGCTCCGCGCCCGGTGAGGTGTTCCCATCGTCGAATTCCCAAGGCGTAGCGTCCCCAGCGTCGAAGAACTGCTCGATCAGCGGCCACAGCAGCTCCGGTTCCTGTTGCTGGCGTGAATCCGGCGGACCGTTCAGCGCCAAGTCGATGAGCTGATGGGACAGGGCGATCGTGCCGCGTCGTGCTCGTACTCGGTCTAGAGTCTCCCCGCCGCGGGCGGCGTCGGACGCCAGTGGGGTCCGAAACAGCGCGGTGGGCAAGGATGAAGATGCGAAAGCGGGTGTGGGGTGCTCCGATGTCGGAAGCGGGTAGGCCGAGCCAGCGCGCGTTGTACCCGAGGTCGGCCAGATCGCCGAGTACGGCGCCAAGTGCCCGTAGAGGTCGAGCTGACTGGTCTCCCAGATGCCACGGGTCGGGTTCCACACCGCGAACGGTGCCGTCCAGCGTAGCGGTGTCGGGGTTGAGTCCATCGGTGCTATCTCCTTCTGCGGCTGGGCGGGTCGCGGTAGCTGAGAGCAGTCCGCGCACGTTTTCAGCGACGACCCACTCTGGTTGCAGCACGTCGATCGCCTCAGCCATGTGCGCCCATAGGCCTGACCGAGTGCCGGGGGCGAGGCCGGCTCGCTTGCCGACCGTGGACACGTCTTGGCACGGGAACCCGCCGCAGATCACATCAACGGGCTCGACCGCGTTCCAGTCAATCGTAGTGATGTCGCCCAGATTCGGCACGCCCGGCCAATGGTGGGCGAACACACGTGTCGGTGCCGGGCTGAACTCGGAAAACCACGCCGTCTCGCCGTCGAAGACTTCTTCTACGGCAAGGTCGAGGCCGCCGTAGCCCGAAAATAGTGACCCGACTCGTCGACGTCGGTCACCATGACCAAGAGTTGTCGTAGGGTCGGGCATGAGCGTCCTGACAGGTCGGCGGTTCATCCCGACCGAGACGTGTGATATCTCGCCGGAACTGGTCACCTTTCAGGTGCACGGCCGTGTCCCAGACCCGACTGGTTCATGCCGTCGCGACACGGCTCCATCCGCGCCTATACCGCCGCTGACCTGCCTCTTGATCGGCACTCCGCACCACCGCTCATGAGCCACCACGCCTCTTGCAGATCGAGGTCGCCCGCCCTTCGGGCGGGCGGTCGCTCACCTCTCCGACGAGCGAGCGGAGGCAGGGGCGGTGACGGTTTCGATGCGCGTCATGTCGGCGGGCGATGGCTACAAGTACCTGCTGCGCACGGTCGCCGCAGGTGACGGCGACAGGTCGCTCTCGACGCCGTTGACGAGGTACTACAACGCCGAGGGCACCCCGCCCGGCAGGTGGCTCGGCGCCGGTGTCGCCGGCCTCGGCGGCGGCCAGATCACGGAGGGCGATCAGGTCTCCGAAGCCCAGCTCCAGCTCCTCGTCGGCATGGGCCGCGACCCGATCACCGGCACGCCGCTGGGCCGCGCCTACCCCGCGTACCAGCCTGTCCCGGAGCGGGTCGCTGAGCGCATCGCGGACCTCGATCCTGCTCTGGGCCCGGTTTCGCGCGCGGAGGCGGTCGCCACAATCGAGGCCGAGGAGGATGAGCGCGGCACGCGGCGGGCGGTTGCGGGATACGACTTCACGTTTTCCATCCCCAAGTCTGCGTCCGTGCTGTGGGCCGTCGCGGACGCGGGGACGCAATCTCTGATCGGGCAGGCGCATCACGCGGCGGTTGCGGAGATGGTTGCGTACATGGAGCGGGAGGTTGCAGCCACCCGCACGGGCGCAACCGGCCGCGACGGCGCGGTTGCACAGGTCGACGTCCACGGGCTGATCGCAACCGGGTATGACCACTACGACTCCCGGGCGGGCGACCCGCACTTGCACACGCACGTCGTCATCTCGAACAAGGTGCAGACCGTCCTCGACGGCAAGTGGCGCTCCCTGGACGGGCGACCCATGCACGCGGCGACCGTCGCCTTGTCGGAGCTGCACGAGGCGGTGTTCGCCGACCACCTGACCCGCATGTTCGGCGTCGAGTGGGAGGCCCGCGACATGGGCCGCGACCGCAACCCGGCATGGGCGATCGTAGGCGTCCCGGAGGAGCTGCTGGCCGAGTTCTCCACGAGGTCGCGGCACATCGACGCCGAGACAGACCGCCTCATCGAGCAGTACGTCACCAAACACGGTCGGCGACCGGCCCCGGCGACGATCATGAAGCTCCGCGCCCAGGCAACCCTCACCACGCGACCGGAGAAGGAAATGCACTCGCTCGCCGATCTCACCGCCGAGTGGCGGCAGCGCGCCGGTCGCATCCTCGGATCGGATGCGACCTCGTGGGCGCGTAGGGTGACCGCGAACGAGGAGCCGCTACTGCTCCGCGCGGACGATGTGCCGTTGGATGTGATCGCCTCGCTCGGGGGAAGCGTGGTCGAGACGGTCGGTGAGAAGCGCTCCACCTGGCGGCGGTGGAACCTGACCGCCGAGGCGGCCCGGCAGACGATGCGCTACCGGTTCGCTACCACCGAGGATCGGGAGGCTGTCGTCGGCCTGGTCGTGGATGCCGCCGAGGCCGCGTCGCTGCGGCTGACGCCGCCCGAGCTCGCATCGAGTCCTGCGGTGTTCCAGCGACCGGACGGAACCAGCGTGTTCCGTCCGAAGCACTCGACCGTGTTCTCCTCCGACGTGCTGTTGGCCGCCGAAGACCGCCTCCTCGAGCGCGCCCGCACCACCACCGGACCGACCGTGCCGCTGGCGACGGTCGAGCGGATTACAGTGAGGCCCGACCGGAAGGGACAGAGGCTCGGTGACGATCAGGCCGCTGCGCTGGCGATGGTCGCCGTCTCCGGCCGCGTCGTCGATGTCCTCGTGGGGCCGGCCGGGGCGGGCAAGACGACCGCGATGAATGCGCTTCGCCGGGCGTGGGAGGCAGAGCACGGCCCCGGCTCGGTGGTCGGGCTCGCGCCCTCCGCTGTCGCGGCGCAGGTCCTCGCCGATGACCTCGGCATCCAGACCGAGAACACCGCGAAGTGGTGGGACACGCACGAGCGCACCGGCGAGACGTTCCGCATGGGCCAGCTCGTCATCGTGGACGAAGCCTCCCTCGCCGGCACACTCTCCCTCGACCGGGTTACGAGCCTCGCGGCCACGGCCGCGGCGAAGGTCCTCTTGGTGGGCGACTACGCGCAGCTCCAGTCGGTCGATGCCGGCGGGACGTTGTCGCTGCTCGTGCACGACCGGGAGGACGCCCCTCAGCTGGTCGATGTCCACCGGTTCACGAACCTGTGGGAGAAGACCGCCTCGCTCGGTCTGCGCCACGGGCGCACCGAGGTCATCGACACCTACATGAAGCACGGCCGAATCCGCGGTGGGGAGACTGAGACGATGATCGACGCCGCCTACACCGCATGGCGCGCCGACCGGCTCGCCGGACGCGCGACCGTGCTGGTCACTGACTCGAACGAGTCCGTCCTCGCGCTCAACCAGCGCGCCCGCACAGACTTGATCCTCGACGGCACCGTGAACGCGCTGCGTGAGGTCGAGCTGCACGACGGCACGAGGGCGGCGGCCGGGGATTCGGTCATCACCCGGCACAACGACCGCCGCCTGCGCGCCGGCCGCGGCTGGGTCCGCAACGGCGATCGATGGACGGTCACCGAAGTCCGCGACGACGGCTCCATCACCCTCCGCCGCGCAAGCCAAAAGTGGGGCGGCTCCGTCATCCTCCCGGCCGACTATGTGGCCGAACACCTCGACCTCGGCTACGCCGTCACCTCCTACCGGGCACAGGGCATCACGGTCGACCTATCACACGTCCTGGTCGACGCGGCGATGACGAGGGAGAACCTGTATGTCGCCCTCACCCGCGGCCGGGACGCGAACCTCGCCTACGTCGCCATCGACAAGCCCGACGACTCCCACGACGGTCCGCATCCTGGCGACAACATCGAGGCCACGGCCAGGTCAGTGCTGTTCGGGGTTCTGCAGCACGTCGGTGCCGAGCTCTCCGCCCGCGAGACGATCACCGCCGAGCAAGCGGCGTGGGGGTCGATCGCCCAGCTCGCTGCCGAGTACGAGACGATCGCCGCCGCCGCGCAACGCGACCGCTGGGCGAACCTCGTCCAAGCCTCCGGCCTCACTGACGAGGAGGCAAAGGCCACGATCAGTTCTCCGACATTCGGCGCGCTGACCGCCGAGCTGCGCCGGGCCGATGCGAACCACCACGAGGTCGAGACGCTGCTACCGCGCCTCGTGCGAGCACGACGGTTCACCGATGCGGACGACATCGCCGCCGTCCTCCACTACCGCGTCGCCAAGGCAACCGAGCGGCCCGCCGGCTCCGGGCGCGCCCGCAAGACCCCACGCCTGATCGCTGGTCTCATCCCCGAGGCCACCGGAACCATGAGCGCCGAGTTCCGGCAGGCGCTCACCGAGCGACGCGATCTCATCGAAGCCCGCGCAGACGCGATCCTTGATGCCGCAGTCAGCGAGGGCCACGAGTGGATCGTGGTGCTCGGGAAGCAGCCGAAGCAGGGACGAGCAGCGCAAATGTGGCGACATGCCGCACGCACCATCGCGGCGTATCGGGATCGCTACGGGATCGCCGACCCGCTCCCGCTTGGCGCAGCCGCGGAGGCCGATGCTCAGAAGGTCGACGCCGCCCGCGCCCGCGCCGCGCTCGACCGGGCACAGAACCTCGCCCAGTCTGAGCAGACAGAGCAGGAAGGCGCTCGGCGCACAGGGACTCAGCGCGTTGGGCCGTCGCTGTAACGGCTTACTGCTGGTCGGTCCGCTCCGGGGGCTGGATCATCTGCACGTTCGAGACGCCGCCCTGGTTCACGCAGTCCTGGGCAAGGTCGTGGACGTGCCAGTAGTAGTCCAAGGCGGGCTCGACCGCATTCACGGTGGCCTCGACCGGGGTGTAGTGGTGCAGCGGCGTGGAGATGCCGTCGAAGGTCTGACCGAAGTTGTCGGTGGTCAGGATGGTCAGCGGTTGCTCGCCGGTCCACTCGATCCCGATACGCAGGTCATACTCGTCGTTGTCGGTCGCCTCGGCGGTGGCGCGGAGGAGTCCCATGAAGTCCGCGATGCCGCATTCGAGGCCGGCCGACTGAACCTGCGAGCCCTCGAAGTAGCCGTCGCTGCTCATGCGATGCCCGCCCACCGCGGCCGTGAGGGTGACTGAACCATCGTGGTGAATGCTCAGCCATGATTCTCTCCACGTTGACCGGTCGCCGGTCGCAGTGTTGACCGCGACCCAGCGCCGCAGGCCCGGTCGAGGGTTGTGCCTGTCGACGCTCTCCAGCGGATGAACCCCGCCTCGTCCCGCGTAGGTCAGGGCGAGTCCCTCGGTCTTGGACAGCACATCACGGGCCTCGTCCCGAGTCAGCCGATCCCGGAATCGGGGAACACGGGGATGGGCGACGGCGATCAGCCAGGCGCGCTCACCCGAATTGCGCCCGCCCGCGGCTTCGGCGAACAGATTGTCCAGCGCCTCGGTGGCGTGGCGACGCTCATCGAACCGGGCTCGATACATCGCCTCGATCTGCCGCTCCTTCATCCACACGGTGTCCGAGTCGTTGCGCACGGGCGCACCGAAGAAGTCGTTCCTGTAGATCAGATGCGGTCCGTCCACGCTCGATGGGATCTCAACCACGACGGCACGGTTGCCCTCATCTCCGAGCCGATGCACGTTCACCCCGAACACGGGCGGGGAGATGGCGGTGATCGCCGCGCTGCGTAGCGACCGCTCATACGCCTCATCGAACTCGCCGACATCGACCCGCTCCCTCGCGGCCTTCTGCGACTCCCGCACGCCGAAGACGATGACTCCTCCGCCGCTGTTCGCCATCGCGGCGACATCTTTGGGGAAATCAGTCTGCGGCAGACCCTTCGCCGGGGGCAGCTCAGACTTCCAATCCAAGTCGTTCGCCTCCACCACGCCGGCGCTCACCGCTGCATCGAGCAGTTCATCGGTCAACGGCCTCGGCGCGACCCCGAGGGCGCGATGTAGTGCGGTAAAGGTCATGTTCCAAGCGTAGGGATGAGCGAGGGCATCACCCGGGACATCGGGACACGCGCCGCGGACCTGACGCAACTACAACGAACGTCCCGAAGGACGCGCGGAGTGGGCGACCCCGGCGTCATGCTCAAACACTCGCCCGCCGGCTGCGGCGGGCGGGCGAGTGAGGGCATTGACATCGTCGGCATCGGTGATGAGGGAAGCGATGCCTTCGCGGAGCAGTCGGTGAGCGCCTGAGCTCGCGGCGCTGGTGATAGGACCGGGAACCGCGCCGACCGGGCGGCCGATCTGGGCGGCGCGGGCGGCAACGTTGAGCGAGCCCGAACGGTAGCCGGCCTCCACGATCACCGTCGCACCCGAGATAGCGGCCAGGATGCGATTGCGGGCGAGAAAGCGCCACTTGGTCGGCGTGGCACCGGGAGCCATCTCGCTGACGAGTAGGCCAACGTCCCCGATGCGATCCAGCAGCTCATGGTTGCCTGCCGGGTAGAGACGGTCCAGGCCGCCCGTGAGCACCGCGATCGTCTGCCCGCCCACAGCCAAGACGGCGCTGTGGGCGGCCCTGTCGATGCCGTAGGCACCGCCAGCGACGACGATCCGTTCGGTACTCGCCAGATCGGAGGCGAGCTCGCCGGCGACGTGCTCTCCGTACCCGGTCGCTGCGCGGGCGCCGGTGATCGTCACCCGATCCTGAAGCGGCGCAGTGAGGAACGAACCGGCCCCGCGCACCCACAGGACGGTCGGCGCACGATCGCCCAGGTCGTTCAGGCTGCTTGGCCAGTCGCTCTGACCGGGCGCGATGATGCGGAGCCCCAACCGGTCGGTCTCGGACAGTGCCCGCATGACCGTGTGCGCATCAAGACGAGGGCCGACCTTCTTCCGCCACAGCTCGCCCTCAACCGCACCGACCTTCTTCGGGAACGCACCGGTGCCTGCGGCCAGGCGCACGGCCTCGACCGCGCCGACTGCTGCCACGAGCCTGCCCGTGACCGAGTCATCTGTCTCCAGCGTGGCGGCGAGGGCGACCCTGGCGGTCCGCTCGTCCTTGGCGAGAGAGGTGATCGTGACCATGCCCGGCTCCCATCAGTCTGTACCAGGCAGGTGCGCCCTCGGAGCCAGGCGCGAAGCGTGCACCTCTTACGAATGTCGCCCGGAAGTCGTACCCTGGAGAGGAGGCAGCGTTCCAATCTCTGCGGGTCCTTCGGGACAGTCCCTTCGGGGCCACTCATCATATTCTGCCTCCTCGACGGAGAAACACGTCTGATGAGAGGCCCAAATCATGCTTCGAGTGCTCTGGGCGGCAAGCGTCCACACCCGCTACTTCCTTCGCCGCTACATGCCGACGAACATCCTGCTCGACCTGATCCGCACTCGCCGCGGCCTCAAGTGGGGTGTCCCGGCGATGCTCCTGGCCGCCCCGTACCTGCTTACCGCGAGCATCTGCACCAACCTCATCGCAGACGTAGGCCCCGGCTGGCTCAACCTGCTCGTGATCCTGTTCATCTGGAACGCGCTCAAGTTCCTCATTATGGGTCCGGTCAGCCTCACCCTCCTAGTTCGCGTCCGCATCCACGAGGCCGGCGAGCGGCACCGCGTACGCCGACAAAGCAAAGCCATGAAGTCGGCTCGATACGAGGCCATCGGCGCGTAAGCGCACCAGCAGACCGAGGAGAGCTGTGCTCGGGAGCCAACGACCGGCGAGGAGTATTCCACGCCAATCAAAGGCAACAATGATCTGAGGTCGTTCGCTCGCGCCAACTGGACTCGAACCTCACAAGGCGGCTGGGGTGTCGGGCGGTACCTCACCGAAATCGAAACGATGCCGACAGATGAGGCCGCGAAGCTCATCCGCGAACGTCAAGAAGCCGAGAAGCAGCAGAGCACGCTCGGGAGCAGCGGCAAGAACAACTCGGTGCGCCCGACAACGGCCCGACACACCACCCTGGACCCCACCGCGGAAACGGCCTCGAGCGGTAGGCATGATCAACCCCTCCTACGGCTCACCGTAGCCTGCGTGCATTCTTAGATCAAAGTGACGATGCTGGGGTGGGCGGAACGATCGCTGGGTGCGACTGGCTGGGTTCCAGCGATGAGGCGCTGCAAGGAGCGTTCGAGTCGCTTCAAGCGGGCTCTTTCGATTGGTCGTAGGTCGTACCGTCTCGCTGAGCGGTGAATCGGGCGTACTCGTATGCCTCGGTAAGCTGCTGTTGTCGTGCGGGCGATTCGGCAAGGGTGCCTGCCGTACGCAGCGCTGCGGTGAGGCGGGCGAGAGCTGCTGTCCGGTCCAGGGCTGTTGCGAGCCAGGGTGGTCGGCGACGAGTTGGTAGACGTATCGGCGGCCTCCGCGAATCGTGCCCACATGCACGATTCCCGCTGTGTTGAGCAACTTGATGCCGCTGGATATGGCCGCGGGGCTGACGGCGAGTCGCTGTGTGAGGTCGATGGTCGTCAGCCGTCCGGTGTCGCTGAGCAGAAGCGCGATGGCGATCTTCGCGGGGATGCGGGGAATGCCGAGAGCCATCAGCGCGGCGGTCTCATCGAACACCTCTTCGGAGGGCTCCATCCTCACGCGCGACTGCGGCATGTCGGCTCGCTCCGCCCGGTCAGCGGGTGTCTCGCCAGCGTTCGACGATGTTGGGGAGTTCGGCACGGAGGAAGGCGAAGAAATCGGCCGTCTCGATGAGCCGCGCTGAGGCTTGTGGGTCGTCGGTCGCGCGGGCCCCATCGGTGAGGATGCCTTCGAGATTGAGTAGCTCGCCGTCTTGATGGGCGACGGCTTCCACCCAGGCGTCGGGGCGGACCTCGTAGACGATCTGACGGTCGCTCTGGCGGGTCACGTCGACCAAGCTGAGGGAGCGGAGCATCTTCGCGCCGTTGGAGATCGCGGAGGGGCCGACGCCGAGCCGCGTCGAAAGCTCGGCGGCGGTGCGTGCCCCGCTGGATGTCGCCATCAGGGTGGCGAAGATGCGGGCCGACATGCGTGGCCATCCCGATTGGGCGAGCACGTCCGCGAATCGCTCCACGAACTTGTCGTCTCGCTCCTCCATCATGGTCTCCTGTCGCCGGTGCGTCCCTCACGACATCCTAACGGTATTTCATGTACTTCACGAATTTCGTGTAGTGTGGCTGCCATGACAGACCTTGTGGAGTTGCGGCAGATCATCAAGTCGTTCGGGCACGCGCGAGCACTGGACGGGCTGGACCTGACGATCAGTGCCGGGGAGGTGCATGGGCTGCTCGGGCCGAACGGTGCGGGCAAGTCCACCACGATCCGGGTGCTGCTGGGGATGCTGCACGCCGACAGCGGGACGGCCCGCGTGCTGGGTCACGACCCGTGGACGGCCGCTCCCGAGATCCGCGGACGGTTGGCGTACGTCCCGGGTGATGTGAGCCTGTGGCCGAACCTGACCGGCGGGGAGGTCATCGATCTGCTCGCGCGGATGCATGGCGGTGAGGACCGCGCCCGTCGGGACGCGCTGATCGAGCGGTTCGAGCTGGACCCGACCAAGCGGTCCCGCACCTACTCCAAGGGCAACCGGCAGAAGGTCGGCCTGGTCTCGGCGCTGAGCGTGACCGCAGAGCTTCTCATCCTGGACGAGCCGACCTCGGGTCTGGACCCGCTGATGGAGGAGGTATTCAAGCAGTGCGTGAGCGAGGCCCGCCACGAGGGCCGCACCGTGCTGCTGTCCAGCCACATCCTCTCCGAGGTCGAACAGCTCTGCGACCGGGTCAGCATCGTCCGCGCCGGGAAGGTCGTGGACACCGGCACCATGGCCGAGCTGCGCGGGCACGACACGACCGTTGTCACCGCCACCCTAACCCGACGACCGACGGGTCTGGACACGCTGACTGGCATCGAGAAAGTGACCGTGGACGGGCACCAAATCGAGTTGACCACCACCCGATTCGATGAGGTCATGACCCGGCTCGCCTCGTTCGGGATCGAGACTCTCACCGTCGCCCCGCCCACGCTGGAAGACCTGTTCCTGCACTACTACGACCAGACCGGCACAGCCCAGGACCGCGTGGGAGCAACAGCATGAGCACGCTGACAGGAACTCGCTCGATGCTCGGTCTGACCCTCCGCCGGGAGCGGCTGCACGGCTCCGCCTGGTATCTACTCTCCGGATTGCTGCTGCTGGTGGTCGCCGCGGGCATCGTCTCCACCTACCCGACTGTGGCCGACCGAGAAGCACTGGCCGCGTCCGTCAATGCCAGTGCGGGCGAACTGTTCATGATCGGCCCCGTCTCCAGCACCGACGTCGGCGGGATCGGGCTGTGGCGGATGCTGGGAATCGCGACGATCTTCATCAGCCTCGCCTCCGTCCTCACGATGGTCCGCAATACCCGCGCCCCGGAAGAGAGCGGCACCAGCGAAATGCTCGGCACCGCCGCAGTTGGCAGAGCCGCGCCGCTGGCCGCCGCGCTCGGCGTCACTACGGCCGGGTCACTGGGGGCCGGGATCGTCGTCGGTGCCGGCTTCCTCGGCATCGGCGCGTCAGCGACCGGCTCCCTGCTGGTCGGAGCCCAAATCACCATGTTCGGGCTGCTCGCTGCGGCCTTGGCCGCGCTGACCGGGCAGATAGTGCAGACCGCCCGCGGCGCGACAGGCATCGCCGTCGCGTTCGTGGCGGCATTCTTCCTACTCCGCGGCGCGGGTGACGCCATCGGCGGGAACGCGTACTGGCTCTCCCCGTTCGGATGGATCGCGGCCGTGCGACCCTTCGCCGACAACAACGCCGTGATGCTGCTGCCCGCGCTCGCCCTCACCATCGCGCTGGCCGCCGTCGCGTTGTGGATCGCCTCCCGGCGCGACCTCGGGGCGGGCCTGCTCCCTGAACGGGTGGGACCCGCGCACGCCAGCGCCGCCCTGCGCGGCCCCACCTCCCTCGCCCTGCGTACCAGCCGCGGAGCCATGATCGGCTGGGCCGCGGGCGCGCTCGTCGTCGGACTCCTAATCGGCGGGGTGTCCTCGACCGTGGACGACCAGATCGACCTCGCGCTCGGAAGCAGCGCGGGAAGCGGCAGCGGTCTCATCCAGGTCGCCCTCTACCTCTCCCCGCTATTCGCCGCGATCCTCGGCATCCTGACCACCCTCCGGCTCCGCGGCGAGGTCACCAGCGGCCGCGCCGAAGCCGTCCTCTCCCGCCCCGTTCCCCGCTCCCGCTGGCTGCTCGCACACGCCATCACGGGCACGCTGGCGGGCCTCGGCCTGCTATTCGCCCTCGGGCTGGGCATCGCGGTCGCGCAACTCGGCAGCGACGCCGGCTCATTCGGCGTCCTTGCTATCTCGGGTGCCCTCCGAGCCCCCGCAGCATGGGTGTTCATCGCACTCACCACGCTCCTGCTGGCCACCGTTCCGCGCGCCGCGAGTGCAATCGCGTTCATCGTGATCGGAGCGTTCCAGGCGCTCGAGTTCGCCGTCGAGTTCCGCATCATCCCGCACGAGGCCCTCTACGCCTCGCCCTTCGCCCTCGTTCCCCAACTCCCCGACGGCGACCCGCACCCCTGGCAGGCCGTCCTGCTCATCCTCATCGCCGCCGCCCTCACCACCATCGCCACACGAGCGATCCGACATCGAGACATCGACTGAGCCGCGTGTCTCTCGTGACTCATGACGCAGGCTGGTCACAAGCTCGCAGGATCCCCCTCAGCCGAGTCATCGGCTCACAGTACGCGGCGACCGTCACCGGTCGTTGCCCGCAGTGCTGTCGGTCGCAGGAAGCTGGAACCGTCTGCATATGACTGCGTGAGAGTCCTTCTCGTTCTTGATGGTTGCCACGAGCAGCAATGATGCACGCCCGTTCCTATACTCAAACGTTCGTTCGTTCCCGCTGTAAACGTCGCGCACAATGCCGAATAGGGGCGTCAGAGACGCCATGTGGTATTCGCTGCAATCCCCCCTACATTTTCCTTCCAATAATTGCCGTTTGATCAGGGTCTTATGGGCTTTGAATTTCGCCAAGGCCTGCAGTGCTGCGCTTTGTCAGCTCTGACGCCCTACGCGCCGAAGCTGGCCCGATACCAGGTAGCGGCGGCGAAGCGATCTGCCCCAGCGGCTAGCGGCGTGTTCGGTGCCAGGTAGCGTCGTTGTGTGAGCGGCAGCCGAGCGAAGAAACAGCGCAAGACGGAAGGCGAACGTCTGGCTCGATTCGCCAATGCCGAGATAGTCGCGCGGTCGGCGGATGCCGTGCTCAGCGTGGATCTCAGCGATGTGGAGTTTCGAAGTCGCACAGACCAGGTGGTGGTCGGGTTGTGCCGCGCCGCGTTCGCGCAGAGCAAGGTCATCGCCGCGCTCGACACGAATCGGCTGCTGGCCTACCTGCGAGACGCGGGACACGAAGCGGATTTCGACCCGACGGAGATGGACTCGTTCGAACTAGACGATGAGACAAGGGGCGCTATCCATCAGCAGTCAACAAGACTGAACGCGGCCGTTGATTCGAGTGAGGTGAAGCCCTGGTCCATCTACTCGATGTGGCTCGGAGAGACGCAGTTCTCTCACGCCTCCGGCAACCTCGCGGGCCAGTACGCCCCGACGCTCGACGACTTTCACATGTCGAGTGGTGCACCTGACCCCATGGATTCAGACCTCGAAGCCCACCGACTCCTCCAGGTGCACATCGTGGTGATGACGGAATATCTACTATCCGACGAGGGCTTGCCCGAAGAGTTGTCTGGACGTATCGGAGCCGCATTCTTCTCGGTATAGGCCTCGCCCTTCTGGCGACGCTTAACCTCGCCCAACCTCGCCGCCCTTCGCCCTACTGCAGGTCGGGTTGGCGAACCAGCAACCGTAAGATCGCCATCGGGGTCAGCTGGCACCGCGGCTGCGGGCGTCCCATGAATGCGGGCGCGGAGCGCCCTCCGAGGGCGATGAGCGAGCGCCCAGTAGTGTGAGGCACATGTCACACACCGTTGCCGCTGCCGTCAGCGCGTTGGGTGTCGAGCTGAAGCAAAAGCTGGCGCAGCCTGTCGTCACCGGTGATCCCGAGGACCAACTGCGGACACCACTAGACACGTTTCTTCGTTCGGCAGCCAAAGCGCTCGACTTCACCGAGGTGAACGTCATCGGTGAAGTGAAGATGGCTGACATCTCCTCACGCCCCGACTTCGCTGTGACGATCGGCAACGCGCTCACAGGCTTCATCGAGATCAAGGCACTCGGAAAGGGTGCCGATCCGCGGAAGTACCGAGGTCACGACAAGTCGCAGTTCGAGCGCCTGCGCCTCCTCCCGAACGTCCTCTACACGGACTCCCAGTCCTGGTCCCTGTGGCAGAACGGGGAACTCGTCGACCGGGTGGAATTCTTGGACGGCGATGTCGCGACCGCTGGCGCTGCACTGGTTGCCGGCGACTGGCTGGAGCGAACGCTGCGGTCATTCCTGAGCTGGACCCCGATCGCTCCAGCGAACGCCGGTGAGCTTGCTCGCGTGTCAGCACGCCTATGCCGGCTGCTCCGAGCCGAAGTGGTCGCCGAGCTGAGCGACGGCGCGAAAACGTTGCGCTCGACTGCGGAGGATTGGCGGAACCTTCTGTTCCCAACCGCGAGTGATGCGCAGTTCGCGGACGGGTACGCGCAGGCGGTCATGTTCGGCTTGCTCATTGCCCGAGCAAAAGGCATCTCAATTGAGCAGGATACCGATCAGATCGGAAAGAAGCTGGGAGCGACCAACTCGTTGATCGGTCGGGCGCTTCAGGTGCTCGGCTCGGTCGCGGAGGACGAGTCGGGACTGAAAGCGGTACTCGACACAGCGAAGCGGGTGCTCTCCGCCGTCGACTGGCCGAAGCTCGAGAAGGGCAGCCGCCGCGATGCATGGCTCTACTTCTACGAGGACTTCCTCGCCACGTATGACAGCGACCTGCGGAAGCAGACCGGCAGCTACTACACACCCATCCCTGTGGTCGAGTCGATGACGCACCTGACCGACGAGGCAGTACGAACTTTGCTGGACCTGCCCGCTGGTCTCGCCGACGAGGCGGTGACGTTGATCGACCCCGCGATGGGGACTGGCGCGTTCTTGCTGGAAACCCTGCGCCTAGTCGCGGAGCGCCACGCAGCCGACTACGGCCCTGCCTCGCAGGGAGCCGCACTCACCGAGCGACTGAAGAAGGTCATCGGCTTCGAAATTCAGCTCGGCCCCTACGCTGTCGCCCAGCTGCGGCTGCTCGCTGAGCTCACCGCGCTCGGGTCGGGCGCTACCGCCGATCATCTGCGAACCTATGTCGCCGACACGCTTAGCGACCCGAACGCCGAGTACTCGACGATCGGACAGTTTTATGAGCCGATCGCAGAGTCACGCCGCCAGGCAGACCGTGTGAAGCGCGACGAGCAGATCCTCGTTGTTCTCGGCAACCCTCCGTACAAGGAGAAGGCCAAGGGCATGGGCGGCTGGGTCGAGACCGGCGCCAACGCCGGATTCGTGCCTTTAAATGACTTCACCCCTCCCAAGGAGTGGAAGCTCGGGCCGCACGTGAAGCAGCTGCGGAACTCTTACGTGTACTTCTGGCGGTGGGCTACCTGGAAGGTCTTCGACTCGGTACCGAAAGAGTCCCCCGGCATCGTGGCCTTCATCACCGTCGCCGGTTTCCTTGACGGCGACGGCTTCCAGCAGATGCGCGCGAAGATGCGGGAGCAGGCGACGGACATCTTCGTCATCGACTGCTCGCCCGAAGGCTTGATGCCCCCGGTGAACACACGCATCTTCCAGGCCGTCCCCCACCCAGTGTGCATCGTCATCGCCGTTCGCCGCCCTGGAGGGAACACGGCACCGGCCACCGTGAGGGTGCGAACTCTCACTCCGGGCGACCGCGAGGACAAGTTCACGGAACTCGCCAGCATCTCTCTCGACGACGATGGGTGGAGTGCCGTCTCCGAGGCACCGCGAGCGCCGTTCACTGCAGTGGGCGACGCGCGCTGGACACGGCACCCGCTTCTTGGTGACCTGTTCGCGTACGACGGCTCCGGGGTGATGCCCGGTCGCACCTGGGTTATCGCGCCCGACGCGGGGACTTTGAACGAGCGCATCAAGGCTCTTCAGAGTGAAAAGAACACAGTCCGACAGCGGGAGCTCTTCAGCGAGGGCGCCGGCCTTACAGTCGATAGACCCTTGAAGGAGGCGCTGCCGGGATACCCGCTGCACGCGAATCCGATCGGCACCGACGTAACAGCCGAGCAGCCAGTCCGGTACGCCTTCCGATCGCTCGACCGGCAATGGATCATTCCCGATAAGCGGGTACTGAACCGGCCCAATCCGACGCTATGGGGTATCGCTTCCGATTCACAGGTCTATCTGACGGCCCCGCGTGTCGATGCACCTACCGGAGCAATGGCGGTGTCGGTGTCAGCCGTTCCACCTGACATGGACCATTACGGGGGCCGCGGCGGTCGCGTGTATCCCCTGTGGGCGGACGGTTTGGCGACCACTCCGAACGTCCGCGCCGAAGTGTTCGCGGCGCTAACTACTGCCTATAGTCGGGAGCCGAACGCGGATGAGGTCGTTGCATATATCGTCGCGGTAACTGCACATCCCGCTTACACGACCACCTTCGCCGGCGACCTGACCACCCCCGGAGTGCGGGTACCGTTCACGGCCGACGTCGACCTGTTCGACCGCGCCGTCGCCATCGGAAGACGGTCCATCTGGTACCAGACCTATGGGCAGCGCATGAAACAGGGGAATCACCCAGCAGCGACTAGCGGGGTGCCACGCCTGCCAGCGGAGCGAACACCGAGGAACGTGACAGCAATCCCGACGACGAGTGCAGACTTCCCGAATACGCTCGGTTATGATGCAGCCTCGCAGCAGCTGACCATCGGCAGCGGCGTAATCGATCGGGTGACACCCGCGATACGCGAGTACGCGATCAATGGCGTTAACATCCTCGACAAGTGGTTCTCATATCGAAGAGCCGACCGCTCCCGCCCCGTCATCGGCGAGCGCCGCGTGTCGGATCTTATGAAGACCCAACCCGATCGTTGGCTGCCCGAGTACACATCTGATCTTGTCGACCTGCTGAACATCACCGGCCTACTGGTCGAACTCGGAGAAGAACAGGCAACGCTGCTGGCCGACATCTTCGCTGGCGAGACGGTCGAGAAACTCGCGGGGCTCGGTGAGGATGCAAGTACAGCTACTCCCACAGCGAAGCTGGCTGCGAAACAGGCGCGCGCCGAGCAGGCGGGCCAGGTCGGCTTCGACTTCGCCGAACTCGAAGCGCTGGAGTAGGGATGCGGCTTGGCCACCGCTGAGCCTTCGGTTCTCAGTAGCCCCCACCGGAGTCGGCGGAATACCTCCACAATGTCACGTGTATACGCGGGCTGTTCACGATTCACGGGACCTGGCCCCGACTTTGACCATCTAGCATTGACGAATCCATGGTGCCTCCCGCTTTCTC
Organism: Janibacter sp.; assembly: GCA_030453295.1. Classification (GTDB taxonomy): domain Bacteria; phylum Actinomycetota; class Actinomycetes; order Actinomycetales; family Dermatophilaceae; genus Janibacter. The sequence goes on along the minus strand of JAKDKQ010000002.1, from coordinate 12,092 downwards.
TCCAGGTGAGAGCGAAGTTCGCGAGGGTGGACACTCCGAGGTACGGACCTGGACAGGCGTATCGGTCATGCACGATTGCGGGCTGAAGAAGGTGACGTGATGGCTGAGTTAGACGCCGACGAGAAGTACCGCACATGCCCGGAATGCGGGCGCGACTGCGAGCCAGTACCGCTCGACGCAGAAGGTCTAGGCATGCGAATCTCATTCATCTGCCCCCTGCACGGAGTCCACACAGTCATCGACCCATTTGAGGAACACCACTGATCAGAGTGCCAGGAGGAGGGCTGCAGTCACCTCTGTCCGCGTAGGCCCTCCCGCAGGGACGCCATGGAGGCGCTGGCGGCCGACGGCTAAGTCGATCAACTCACGACACCTGAAGCCATCTGAGTGTTCGCGTCGTCACTGCATGTCGGTGCATGTCGGTGCCGACGCCGATCGCGCAGCGCACACCGATTCGCCACTCCTGGGTGGTTACCAGGCGTTGTCTCCGGGCCGCCCTAAGCTGGGATACGAGCCCACGGGAGGTGGTCGTGACAGCGCAATCCATGCTCGATGACCTCGTCGGGAAGCTCGGCTATCGCGACTCGCAAGGGTATGTCGATGATCCGGTCGCACCGGGCGTCCGCGGGATGGTCTGGAGTGACCTTCAGGAGAAGTGCGGCGTCACGGCAGCGTTCTTCAAGGGCGCCGTGCCCGTTGTAGCTTTCATCGCCGCTGACACCCGTGACGACGCGATGAACGCGCACCGACGACTCTGGAACTACGGCAGGGTCCCGATCTTGATCGCGACGACGTCGGAGGAGGTCCTGGCGCTCAGCTGCAACACCGCGCAAACACCAGGTAGACCCGATGCAGCGCTGCTGGCAGAGGCACACCGTGGCCAGGAGCTCGCCACGGTGTTCGCCGACTTCACGCGATTCAGCGTCGAGTCGGGCAGATTGGCGCGTCGTCGCAGAAAGCAGCTCGACACTCAGAATCGGGTAGACAATCTACTGCTGCGCAACCTCCGTACCGTGCGTTCTAGTCTGCTCTCGGCCGGCGTGCACGAAGACGAGATCGAGCCGCTTCTGGGCCGTTCGATCTTTGTTCGCTACCTCGAAGACCGCCGTATCCTCCAACCGCAGGATCTGCGCGAACTCAAACAGCCTGAGTCGCTCGAAGCGGCGCTCACTGAAGGATGGGACGCTGTCTCCGCCCTCTTCGCGGCGATGTCCGATCACTTCAACGGAGATGTCTTCCGGCGGGACGTCCTCACACGGCCGCTTCCGGACAACGCGCTCCGCGTTCTTTCCGACTTCTTTCACGGTGCTGACCTCGAGACGGGGCAGATTCCTCTATGGCGCTACGACTTCGCGATCATCCCACCGGAACTCATCAGCTCGATCTACGAGCAGCTCCTCGCACCCCAGCAGAAGAACGATGCCGCGTACTACACCCCGCGGCGCGTGGTGGATCTCGTCCTCGATGAGTTGCTTCCTTCGTTCACCGGACCGGTCGCACCGACGGTGCTGGACCCTGCGTGCGGCTCGGGCATCTTCTTAACTGAGGCGTTCCGCAGACTCGTGCATCAACGCAAGGCACAGACAAGGTCCACACCCAACTACGAAGAGCTCAGCACACTGCTCGTCGAATCCATCTTCGGCATCGACCGAAACGCCGACGCCATCGGGGTGACAGCCTTCGGTCTCTACCTTGCCCTACTCGAGCACGTTGACCCACGAACGATTTGGCGCGAGGTGAGGTTGCCTGACCTCGTAGGCAGGAACCTGGTAGTCTCCGACTCCTTCGAGGCTAACGCGCTCAGCGACCGTCGGTTCGACGTGATCGCAGGCAATCCACCGTGGCAGAGCTCACTCACCCCGGCCGCGAGCAAATACCTAGAGGACCGAGAACGTCAGGCACCCGACCGACAGATCGCCGTGCCTTTCATCTGGAAGGCAGCAGAGATGCTCCGCCCGGGCGGCGTGGCTGGGTTGGTCCTCCCCGCGAAGACCGTCCTACACAACCGCGGCAGCTCTGCCGACCGTTTCCGTCTGGAGTTCTTCCGGGAGCTGGATGTCCAAACGGTCATCGACCTGTCGCCGCTCCGCAAGGAGCTCTTCGGCGCCTCGAGCCCCGCAGCCGTCGTGATCTTTGGGGCGGACACGGAGTCGCCGCGTGAGCAATTGCTACACGTGTCGCCCCGCCGTACCCCTATCTCCGAGATCATCGACGGCATTGCCATCCCTCAGCAGAATATCCAGATGGTCGCCCGCTCACGCGCACAGGCGGACCCGTCGATCTGGAAGACCCTCCTGTGGGGAGGCCCGAAAGACCTAGACCTCGTGGCGCACCTCCGACGGACGTTCGAGACGCTCGATTCGCGGGCCAAAACCCTCGGCTGGCACATGGGTGCGGGCTATCAGATCGTGAAGAACGGCGATGAGAACGACGCCACCCATCTTCACCGCCTACCTCACCTGGCCACGAAAGCACTCCTCGCGATGAACGCTCCATCGGAAGACTCTCTCGGGGCGCCAGTTACCGCGTCCGTAATGCACCGTCCGCGCGCGAACGCAATCTACGTGGCTCCGCATGTGCTCATGCGGAAAGGCTTCAGTACAACGCCGATGGCCGCTTTCGTCCCGTACGACACCAGCTTCACCGACGGCCTGTTCGCGCTTGCCGGGCCTAATGAGGACGCATCCGCATTGCGTGCGGTCGCGGCCGTACTCAATTCCTCCGTCGCGCAGTACTGGTATCTCATGACCGCGAGCTCGTGGGGCGTCGAGCGTGAACAGCTACACCAGCGCGAATGGCTGAGCCTGCCGTTGCCCAGCCTCAGTGCCGTTGCCGTGTCGACGCTCAGCGACATCGTTGAAGGCGTCATCGACGACTCGTGGCGTAAGGCCGTCGATCACGTCGTAGAACAAGAGGTCTACAAGCTGACGAACGACGAACGACAGCTGATCACGGACGCCCTCACCATCAGGTTGTCAGAGCTGCAGGCCGGACCCAGTTCGAAGGCCTACGAGGCGCCAGATCACTCAGCCTTCGAGAACTACGCACGCGCTCTGAAGCGACACATGGACGACCTCGATCTGGGCACGTGGACTGTGCAGCTGAGCGAGACGACCAACGGCTTCGCGCGCGTGACATGTACCCACGTCGAAGCTGTCGACACACCATTGATCGAATCCCGGTTCACAGTCGACAACCTCCTTAGTGCGGAGGAGACGGTGCTCGACGAGTCTCTCTCGTCAGCGACGATCGTCGAGCCGCAAGCCGTGATCCTCGACAACGAGCGGGTCCACATCGTCAAGCCGAATCGTCGCACGAACTGGATGGTCAGCGATGCCAGCACTGACGCTTCCGATGTATTCGACGCGCTCCTGCGGAGCCAGCACGCACACGTGCGAGATGGTCGTGCTTGAGCGAGCCTTCGACCGAGTATCCGGCCGAATTAACGAACACATACACAACCGTGCCGTTCGACGGCTCCCGGAGCTGGTGGGTGACCTCGTAGGTGACGCGCTGGCTAGATGGGCCGTCAACGGCTGGCATACCTTCGACAAGGCAGAGGTCAACTGCAGCGGCCAACTCTTCCGCTGGCTGATCGACGCGCGCCGCAGCGAGAGTCGTTTCTATCCGCTTGAGGTGAACATCGAGAACATCGTTCTCACGCCCGGGATGTTGAACGGAACGGAGTCAATGACTGGCGCCGCGCGGCCAGACCTCCGCATCTCTGTGCGCGGCGGCGGCGTCCTCCTCGAGGCTAAGCGCCTCACCGACACTGCGAGTCTCGGTCGAGCCTACGTTTACGACGGAATGGCGAGATTCGTCAGCTCAACCTACGGCGCCAACGAAAGCTGGGGCATGATGGTCGGCTACGTGCAGGAGCCGACCACTGCTGGTCTCCAGCCGCGTGTGAACGGATATGTGAACACGCACAAGTTGATGGGCGCGGGTCATGAGTTGGTTCCAGAGAAAACCAATACCAACAGCGAGTGGCTAAGTTCATCCCATGATCGGGCGTCCGACCTCACCATTCGTCTTGACCACGTGTGGATTGTGCTGCCATAGACGTCGGCTGAGGGTCGTACTCTGATTCGACCGGCGACATACCTGACCTGGACGAGGCGCGCGTTCGGCGGTTGCCACACCACACCGGTCCGCCTTCAGCAAGCTAGTTCTGCCTCGCCCCGTAATCTGAAACCGGGCACAGAACGGAGCAGGCCATGGACGCGGCGGTGTATGTGCGGATCTCGCAGGACCGCACTGGCATGCAGGCCGGCGTGCACCGTCAGCAAGAGGACTGCCTTAGCCTCGCCGACCGGCTCGGTTTCGCCGACCCACAGGTGTTCATCGACAACGACGTGTCCGCGTTCGACGGTGGCCGACGCCCCGGCTACGACACCCTGGTCGCCCATATTCGTGCCGGAGTCTCACGGATCATCGTGTGGCATGTCGATCGCCTCTACCGACAACCCCGGGAGTTGGAGGATCTGATCGACCTCGTCGAGCAGCATCCGGTACGGATCGAAGCGGTCCGCGGTGGCGGGTTCGATCTGAACACCACGGAGGGTCGGCTGATGGCCCGGCAACTCGTCGCGATCGCAGCCTACGAGTCCGGCCACAAATCCGACCGCGTCAAACGCGCCAACCAACGCCTCGCAGAGCAAGGCCGCTGGCACGGACCCGCACGGTACGGATACGGACGCGGCGGCGTGCTGATCCCGGAGCAAGCAGCAGTGATCCGGCAGATGGCCGACAGGTTCCTCACCGGCGAGTCGATCCGCTCGATCACCGCCTGGCTGAACCGCTCCCACATCCCGCCTTTACGCGCTGGGACGGGGACCTCCGGGCTGTGGCATCCGTTCACGGTGCGCAGCGTTCTGGCGTCGGCACGGATCTCGGGGCAGCGCGCCTATGCACCCGGCACTCGCGCAGACCCCGCCGGTGGGCGGGAGATCCTCGGCCCCGGCGATTGGGAGCCGGTCATCACCCCGGAGGAAACCGAACAGATCCGGGCGATCCTCGCCGACCCTGCCCATCGCCGCATCGCCCCCGCACGTCCTTCCCTTCTCGGAGGGATTGCCCGGTGTAGCAAGTGCGGTGCCGGGCTTACCATCACCGGCCACACCTCCGCATCCGGCGTTACGCCGACACTGCGCTACACCTGCCAGAAGGACCCCTCCCGTCCAGAACGCGGAGGACTGAGTATCAGCGCGACCCCGCTGGACGAACATGTCGCCCAACGTGTCCTGAATCGTCTCGCCCACCCGCGCACATCAGCCAGCGAACAATCGACGACCGCCACACTTCGGCGAATCATGGACATCAACTCACGAATCGGGCAACTGAGCCAGGACTACCAAGCCCGCATCATCACCGGCGGTGAGCGTCGGGCCGGGCTTTTCGCGGCGGAAGAGTCGCTCCGCGACGCCGAGCAGCAGCTTGTCGCCGCAGGCGGTGCCATCGCCCTCTACGCAGCACCCATCGGCAGCCCGGACACACTGGCGTCCTGGTGGGACAGCCTTGACACCATCGACCGGCGTGCGGTGATCACCACCCTGGTCAAAAAGCTCACCATCGTCCCCGGTCACCCCGGACGCAGCTTCGATCGAACACGAGTCCGAATCACCTACCGCCCCTGACGCTGCCTTGTGCAGCACGGGTCGCCCTCCTCCACCTGGGCGAGTGACGCACGTGCGCGTCGCGTCCATCGGAGAGAGCCCATACACATCACGACCGACCTGATCTACCTACGCATCTCTATCAACCGCACCAGCGAGCACGCCTCCATCGAACAACAACGCGCTGACTGCGCCGCCCTGGCCGCCCAGCTCGGATACACCGACACGATCGAGTTCATCGACGAAGCCGTCTCCGCCTACCAGGACCGAGCACGGCCCGCCTACCAGCGGCTCCTCACCAGTCTCGAGTGCGGAGAAGCGACCACGGTCATCGTCTGGCATCTCGATCGCATCTACCGGAAACCCCCGCGAACTCGAACAACTCCTCGACCTCCTCGACACACGACCCATCAGGATCGAATCCGTCCAGGGCGGCACCTTCAACCTCAACCTCCACGAAGGACGCCTCTTCGCCCGACAACTCGTCGCGTTCGCCAACTACGAGTCTGCCCACAAGGGTGTCCGTGTGGCACGCGCTCAGCAACAACGAGCCCAATGTGGGCTGCTTCACGGCGGACGCCACTACGGGTATCGGGATGACGGGTCCCTCGATCAACGCGAAAGCATGGTCATTCGCCGCGTTGTCGATGACTACCTCACCGGACTATCTGTCACCGCGATCGCCCGAGAACTCACCGTCGCGAGCATCCCCGCACCAACCAGAGTTACGACATGGGGAGCGACGACTGTGGCATCGGTTCTAAACAGTGGCAGGCTCCACCATCGGCGCGGGCCGCACGAAGGCCTTTGGGACCGGATCGTCAGTCCAGATGAATCAGCGTTGATCCGCGCGCTACAGATTGCGCCGGGCCGCAACGCCACTCGATCGTCAGCGACGCTTCTGGGTGCAATAGCCCGCTGCGGTACTTGCAGTAACCGTCTCGTTAGCGCCGTCACGCACCGGGGGCAACGCATCTACCGATGCAAGGCACAACCCACCTCCTGCGGCCAAGTGACGGTCGACATGCACCAACTCGACGAGGCCATTACTGGGCAACTCTCGCGGATCCGCAACGCCTCGATCCGATACGCACGGCTGAGCAGTCCAACGTCGCTCCTCGCCGCGCTTCAGACCGCGACGTCAGAGCTTCGCGAGGTTGCAGCGCAATACGGCGCTGCAATGATCACGCGTGAGACGTTCCTCACTCAGCGTGCCCGCCCGGCTTTCATTGTTCAAGAGTGTGCGACTGAGCTCAATCGCCACCTCCGAGACCAAGTCCTCCTGCGATACCCGGACGCCGCTCCTGCGATCGAGTCGCTCACGATCAGTCGCCAACGCGTCATCATCGACGCGCTCGTTTCGAGACTCGTCGTTCGCCCAAGACACTTCGCCCGTGGATTCGACTCTCGCATTGAAGTGCTGGCCAGCGTCTGATCTGCTTGTAGCTCTGAGCATCTACAACGATGATCATGCCCTCCTTTGACGGATCAAGTCATGAACTAGAGATCTTCGGTGCGCTCGACTTAGAGGCCGAGAGAGGGCGTCGGGCGTCGATCGCCGCGTAGCGGATCTGTTTGCCGACTGATTGTGATACCAAAGAGACCTCAGCGGGGAGCGCCCGGAGACGGTCGACGGCGCCCTTGTTGCTCCTGTATTGGAGGGCAATGAACCAGCCCTCTGTAGCGTTATCGGATTTCAGATAGCTCGGGAGCTGATAGCGCAATCCGTTCCAGAACTTGCCGTTGTGAAGCTTCTTGACCTCGATTAGCAGCCGGGCAGACGTGCGCGAGGAGGCCTTGAAATCTACTGGTCCCCGTCCGAGTTCGACTTCGCGGTCAAGCTCAACGTCGAACTGCCGAAGGTATTGCTGGGCGATGCCCAGGAATACGAGCTGAGCGGCCTCTTCGGGTTTCTCGGAACCATCGTCGTTCCATAGGAGGCTCCAGCCTCGCTGGTCCTCGATGAAGTGTCGGAACTGTTCGATGACTTCGGCTACGAGCTCAACCAGGTCATCGTGAGTGGTTACCACGCGAGCGGGAAGAGGATGCTCGTCCGCGTAGCGCACGGGCTCCCTATCCCACTGGACAACTCCGAGAGGGTCGGCACCGAAGTCGTAACCGATCAGGTCTTCCCGGCTGGTCTGCGCTCGCGCCCACTCCCGGACTCGATCGGGGTGCTGGCGGGCAAAGGTTACGATGCTCGCCTTGGTGACGGCCTGACCGACAGTGAGGTTCAGCGACAGGCGAATGTGGCTCTTCGCAGATGACGGTGTAGCCGGGCTGGAGCGCGTCGTCGGCGGGTAGGGGTCGAGGTCTTCCAGGATGGAGGTTCCTAGGCCGCCCATCCGAAAGACCTCGACGTGCACCACGCTACCTTCGCGACCCCTGACCTGACCACGTTCTGCCGCCTCGACGAGCTCGGCCTGGAGGCCGTCGGGCAACGGCTCGAGCCGGATCGCGCGGTGCTGGAATGCCGGCTCGCGGAGGCTGACCCGTGGTGCCGGGGTTGCGGCGTCGAGGGCGTGGCGCGCGACACCGTCACGCGGCGTCTCGCTCATGAGCCGTACGGGCATCGGCCGACGACGCTGCTGCTGCGAGTCCGTCGCTTCCATTGCGATCACTGCGGTCGCACGTGGCGTGAAGACACGAGCGCTGCCGCGCCGGCGCGGGCGAAGCTCTCCCGCGGCGGGCTGCGCTGGGCGCTGGAAGGAATCGTCATCGACCACCTCCCCATGTCGCGTGTCGCGGCCGGGCTGGGCGTCGCCTGGCACACCGCCAACAGCGCCGTGCTCGCCGAGGGGCGGCGGCTGCTGATCGATGACCCATCTCGACTGGAAGGCGTGACGACGCTCGGCGTCGACGAGCATGTCTGGCGGCACACCAGGCACGGCGACAAATACGTGACCGTCATCATCGACCTCACACCGATCCGCGAGAAGACCGGCCCGGCACGCCTGCTCGACATGGTTCCTGGCCGTTCGAAGCAGGCGTTCAAGACCTGGCTCGCGGCCCGTCCGACGGCGTGGCGCGATCGACTCACGGTGGTGGCGATGGACGGCTTCGCCGGCTTCAAGACCGCCGCCGCGGAAGAGGTACCGGACGCGGTCGCAGTCATGGATCCGTTCCACGTCGTCCGCCTCGCCGGCGACGCACTGGACGACTGCCGCCGCCGCGTGCAGCAGCACATCCACGGCCACCGAGGCCGCAAGGGCGATCCGCTCTACGGCACCCGCCGCACCCTGCACACCGGGATGCGCTTCCTCACCGAGCGGCAAGGCGCGCGTCTGGACGCGCTGTTCGCCGACGAGCGGCATGGCGCGGTCGAGGTCACGTGGGAGTTCTATCAGCGGCTCGTGACCGCCTATCGCGAGCCCGATAGAGCCAAGGCGAAGCAGTTGATGCAGGCGCTGATCGAGACCATCGGCTCGGGCGTCCCGCAAGCGCTCAACGAGATCGGCAAGCTCGGGCGGACACTGAAACGACGGGCCGTCGACGTGCTCGCCTACTTCGACCGGCCCGGCACTTCGAACGGGCCGACCGAGGCGATCAACGGCCGCCTCGAACACCTCCGCGGCTCCGCGCTCGGCTTCCGCAACCTGACGAACTACATCGCCCGATCTCTGCTCGAAGCCGGCGGCTTCAGACCGCTGCTACACCCTCAAATGCGATGAGCCGCGAATGTCGTCGTTGAAATGGGAATCGAACCATTCGTCCGCATTCAGCGTCGGCAGTCCGTTGAGGATGAATTCCGGCACCAAGATCACCGGATGGCCAGTTTCGGGGTTGGTGGGAAGGTCGGCGTCCTCGTCATGCCAGCTGGCACCATCCAGATTGACTCGAGCATGCCGCACCTTGTGCTTTTCAAGCGGGATGTTATGACGACTCGCAATCATCTGCGTGTATGCGATCAGACGTCCCTTGATGACATTGGCGGTCGCATCGGAGATCCGATCCGCGCCGATCCCCTCGTTCAAAATGCCGATCTCCTCGATGTGCTCCGGTTGCCCGAGGCCGGCCGCGATGGCGACGGCGATACCATCGGCCATCCGCGTCGCGAAGCCATCACCAGCGCCAGAACCGCGAGTCCCTGAGGCGGTGTATCCGAGCCCAAGTTCGAAAGGCTCGGGGAAGGTGAGCAGTCGCCGCGCAGCCTGCGCTGACACCGAGCTGCTGCTAGTTGCCTTCGCGACCAACCCATAGCAGTGGACGAAGTGCGCGATCAGTTCGTTATGCGCTTGCGCCCACTCACCGCCCGCTTCGAGGAGGAGCAGCGGGTCGATGAAGAGTTTCGTGTCGACGGTCAGGTGCGGGTCGAACCAATCGTCGGCATCGGAAAGTTCCGTGCCGAAGGCCTCCGAAAATCTCACGATCGATCGCCGACCAGCGGTACGCGAGAGGCAGCGGTCTCATAGAGACCGGCGGGAAGTCCCGATCCCGAGAGGAACCTGTCGTCGTCGATACCCGCAGAGTTCATGACCTCGCGTGCTCGCGGCAACATCGACGGCATCTCAAGCGACGCGACCCTTCCTGGTTCGGCGCGGCGCCAGCCGTTCTGTGACATCCGAATCATGGCATTCCGGTAGGAGACGTCACCCATCGTGCCGAGCGCACGAGCCCGGTACAGCAGAGCCGCCAGGCTCACGCCCCAATGCTCTTTGAGCTCTGCGAGCTGTGCCCATGCACGGCCCGCCGTAGAACTCGGCAGGAACGGCGCAATCTCCTCGGCGGGCATCAGGAACTCGGATGCGAATCGGTTGGCCTGCTCCTCGGCAACCTTGCCGCCCGGCTCAGCGTCGTGATGCATGATCAGGTGCCCAAGTTCGTGGGCGACGTCAAACCGCTGCCGGTAATAGTCATCCTTCACGGGGTTCAGGACGATGATTGGCCTCGTGGCAGTGTGCAGTGAGTAAGCATCAATGGCCGCGATACCCGGTTCGCTGAAGACGACAACCACGCCCGCGCGCTCGACGAGGCGGACGACATGCTGGACCGGGCCGGGGCCGACACCCAAGAACTCACGGGCTCCCCTTGCCGCATCCTCCGGGGTCATCGTGCGCTCGTCAGGGTCGACAGAAAGATCAGGTAGCAGCGCCTCAGGAAACTCAACCGCGTTCTCCAGCATGCCCGTCACCTCGGCCACGAACTGCCCATAAGCCTCGGCCTCGTCTTGAGCGATCTGCGGCGTGGAGCGGAGCGACCGAAAGTGCGGCTTGTTCACGCGAGGCGGCGCACCACCGCCGAAGAACTGCGGCTCGACGCTCAGAGCGAGCGCCAGCTTTGCCACCGTCGCACGGTTGGGTTGCTTCGCGCCACTCTCCCAAGCCGTGACCGAAGCCGGTGACATCTCGATCAAGGCAGCGAGATGCGCCTTCTTCAGTCCTGCGAGCTGTCGCGCCATCGCCAGACGCTCACCGTTGAAGAACGAGGTCGCGGCGGCAAGCGTCTGCGACGGTCGACGCATGCTATCCATTCGCTGCGCCCGCCCCCTCGCCCGTCAGCGGCTTCTTGATGCGCACGACGACATCGTCCACGTCGGTCGATGCGGCGTCGCCGGGCAGCGCTGGCGGTACAGCTATGCCCGTGCCCCCCATCGGCGTGCCGCCCGACAACAGCAGCTGACGCCAGTGCCAGCAAGAATCCTCGGGGTACGCAGGGTTCTTGCTCTGGCCGATGTAGAGCTCGAACTGCTTCGTTGCCGGGTTGAAGGCGTGAGTCGCTACGAGCGTCACGCCAACGAAGTCGTCATCATCGGGGATGCCAGGTATGGACTCCAGTCCGAAATCGGCATCGTCGAATAGCGTGTCCTCGCCGATGAAGTGCTGAGATGCGACCCGGCGCTTGGCATCGCTACGCTGCACCCACTTGATGTCATCGATGCGGCCGAACGTGAACGACTGCAGCAGCACTCGGTAACCCTCAGCGGCCCAACCCGGCGACTGCTGGTAGTCGCTCCGAGCAATCGCCTCGGGCGCAAGAGACGGCATAGAGCGGAACACCTCGGGAACGATTCCGCGTTCAAGGACGTCTGACCCCGTACCGTCCACGTCGTCTCCCAGAACGAACCGTCCGTTCGAGGTCGCGCGGTCCATCAGATCCTTCAAATGCTTGAAGTTGAGGTAGCCGATGACTCCCTGGTCATGCCCTGCGTCCTCGTCATAAATCTGATCGGTAGCAGTGAAGGCGGCTGGCGCAGCCCAGGTCAGAACATCAAGTACCCCGGATTCGCGGAGGCTCGCGATGGCATCGTCTTCAGCAGTCACAGGATCAGCATAGGGCATGGTCAGTATATGGCGCGCCTACTTTCACTCTCGGCGTGTTGAAATCCTCAGTACTGCACTTTTGCAGCACTTGGTTGGTCAGCTGTCTCCGTTTTCCGAGCGGCACGTCACGTCGCGTACTGGTGTCAGAGATCCCATGTGGTATTCCCGGAGCCGTTGGCACCGGTCAGCCTGATCCGCTCGGGACCGACGATCGTAC
>JAKDKQ010000527.1 GCA_030453295.1 Janibacter sp. | reverse complement strand
GTCGAGGAGATGCTGACCACGATGGGCCCGCGCTTGGCCCGCCTGACCTACCAAGTGGTCATCGATCAGCCCAGTTCGCTGCACACCCTCTTCGACGAGCATGCCGAGCTCACCGATCTCGCAGAACGCGGTGAGGCCAAGGATTTCGGAAAGGTCGTGCGCGAGCACATTCAGTCCTCCCACTTCCCCGAGAACCAGTGACATCGGAAACCGCAGCACTCAACCCAGAATCGCCAGCAATGACTTCAGAACCCGCAACTGAAACAGCAGACCACCAGATCGCAACGACAATCTCTCACTCCGCAACAACAGTGCCCCAACGCAGAGCTTGGCTTCGCGTCGTCCCCGCAATGTTCCTGCTCGCCTGGGGCGGCAACCACTTCACCCCGCTCGTGCACATGTACGAAGAGGACGGCGGCTACGCGGTCTGGCAGGCGAACCTCCTTCTGGGCATGTACGTCGGGGGACTGATACCGGGACTCCTGGTCGCCTCGGCGCTCTCGGATCGCCGAGGACGCAAGCCGATCCTCGTTGCCGGTATGATCGCCGCAATCGTTGGCAGCGTCCTTCTGGGGCTCGGCTTCGATCTCTTCTGGCTGCTGTGCGTGGGCCGCGTACTCGCCGGGATCGGCGTGGGAGTGGCCATGTCGGTGGGCACGAGCTGGATCAAGGAACTCTCGTCACCACCGTTTGACCACAAGGCCGGAATCACCGCCGGCGCTCGCCGCCCGGCATTGACACTGACTGTGGGATTCGCCATCGGTGCCGCGGTCACCGGCTGCCTGGCGCAGTGGGGACCGATGCCCGAAACGATTCCCTACGCGGTCCACGGGCTGCTGTCCGTCGTGGCGCTGTTCATCGTGTTCACCGCGCCAGAGACCCTGACGAAGGAACGCCGGTCGGCCCATCATTGGTGGCGAGGCCTGCGGATTCCGCTCGTCGGCCACCGCACCTTCGTGCGCCTCATCATCCCCGCCGCACCGTGGGTCTTCGCCGCCGCAGGTGTTGCCTATGCGGTCATGCCCGCTCTGGTCCAGGATGAGCTGGGGGAGTGGACGACCATGTACGCGACCGTGCTGACCGTCGTCACCCTGGGCGCCGGGGCGCTGGTGCAGAACCTCGTCCCACGCATCAACAGGTGGACGGGCGGACGTGCGCTGGTCGTCGGGCTCACGCTCATGACCTTCGGCATGGGCCTTGCAGTCGTCGCGGCGCTCGCAGCTGATCCGATCATGGCCTTCGTCGTCGCCATTGTCCTCGGCATCGCGTATGGCATCTGCGTGGTGGCCGGTCTGGTCATCGTCCAGGCCATCGCCGAGCCGAAGGACCTCGCGGGGATCACCGGCGTCTACTACTCGCTGGCGTACTCCGGGTTCCTGCTGCCCACAGTGCTCGCGGCGCTGCTGCCGCTCATGCCCTACAGCATCTCGCTTGGGGCAGTCGCAGTGATCTGTCTGCTCAGCCTCTCCGCGGTGTCGCTGGCGTCGAAGGCTCGCGCGTAACGCCGTTGCGTCCCTCGCGATAGACAGCGGCGCGAGCACCATTCGATCAGCCGCGGCAATTAGGCTATGAAGATGGAGGTGACATCGTGAGCCAAGAACCACCGTCATTGTTTGA
>JAKDKQ010000098.1 GCA_030453295.1 Janibacter sp. | reverse complement strand
CTCGTACTGCTCCGAGAGCCGGTCGCTGAGGAGCGGCGGCACGGTCGTGTCCTTGGTCCCGTGGACGATCAGGACGGGGACGTGCGGATGCAGCTCGGCGGCGTCGTTGGTGCCGACGGTGCGCCGGATCCGGCTCAGGTCGGCGTCCTCGCGCAGGAAGTCCTCCAGGCGCATGCCGCCGAAGGAGTCCTCGCGGAAGAGCTCGGCGATGCACCGGTCCTCGAGCTGGGGCAACAGCTCCTGCCCCGCGGGCGTCACGACATCCTCGACGGCCACCCCCGTGACCCGGGCCGCTGCGACGACCAGCGGGCCGAGGAATCCGGCCCCCGACGCCGAGTCGGTCGCGGCCGCCTGCTCGTCCTCGGTCGTCCCCGCCGGAGCCTGACCACCAGCCATCTCCACCACCACGCCGAGCTGGCTCGGCGGAGCGAGCGCGACGATGCCGGCGAGGTCCAGCCCGGGCGCGTAGGCGTCGGTGAACCTGCTGGTGAAGAGGGCCGCCTGCCCACCCTGCGAGTGCCCCATCGCGACCCAGCGCGAGGACAGGTCCGGGGAGAGCTCGTGTGCGGCGAGGACGATGTCGGTCATCGACGCACCCGCGGACTGACCCATGAGGTATGGGTGCGGCCCCGGTGTGCCGAGCCCCTCGTAGTCGGTCCGCACGACGGCATACCCCTCCTCGACGAGGTCGGCCGTCGTCTGGTCCATCGAGGCGGTGTAGATGCCGGTCTGCTGGTCGACGAGCGAGCGCGACGGAGCGCAGTCGTCGGCCATCCCCGTCGTACCGTGCCCCCAGCTGATGACCGGCCACCCGCCCTCGGGCGGCTCACCCGACGGGATGGAGACCACCCCGGACACGGCGACGGGCTCCCCCTTCGCGCTCATCGATCGGTACATCACGAGGTGGGTGGTCCCACCGATCGTCGGGCCGTCGACCACGCGTCGCGACCAGATGAGCGTGCCGTGGCGGTCTGCGGCCAGCTGCTCCGGGGACACCTCGTAGAAGGCAGTCCCGGTCGGGCCGGTCGCCACCTGCGGTCCGTCGTCTCCCCCGCGCACCCGCCACACGACCACCGTCACGACCAGAGCGATGACGAGCAGGCACGCCACGAGGAGGCCGCGCCGTGGGAGAGGGGTCGCGGAGGCGTTCACCTGCCGCATCTTCCCATCAGGCGTGCCACAGGGGGCAGTATGGCGGGCATGAAGTCCACGTCTGCCCTTCTCCTGATCGCCGCCGGTACCGCTGGGGTCGCCGCCCGAGACCTTCTGCAGAAGCAGCATTCGCTCAAGCGCAACTTCCCGGTCGTCGCCAATGCCCGCTACCTCCTCGAGAAGATCGGACCCGAGCTGCGGCAGTACATCGTGACGAGCAATGACGAGGAGCGGCCCTTCAGCCGCGACCAGCGCTCGTGGGTCTATGCCTCGTCCAAGATGGAGAACAACTACGTCGGCTTCGGCACGGACAACGACATCGAGCATGTCGAGGGCTACCCGATCTTCAAGCACCGCACCTTTTCCGATGTCTCGGCCTCCACGCAGACCCATGACGGCGAGGACACCCCGCTCCCCTGCGCCAAGGTGTTGGGTGCGCCCCGTGGCCGACGGCATGCCTTCCGGCCGCAGTCGGTCGTCAACATCTCCTCGATGAGCTTCGGCTCCCTCTCGGGCAACGCGGTCCACGCCCTCAACGAGGGCGCCCGGCTCGCCGGGTGCATGCAGCTCACCGGTGAGGGCTCCCTGTCGCCCCACCACCGTCAGGGCGGCGACCTGATCTTCCAGATCGGCACCGCCTACTTCGGCTGCCGCGACGACGAGGGCCGGTTCGACCTGGCCAAGCTCAAGGCCGTCGTCGAGTCCGCTCCGGTCAAGGCGATCGAGATCAAGCTGAGCCAGGGCGCCAAGCCCGGGCTGGGTGGCATGCTGCCCGCAGCGAAGATCTCCCCCGAGATCGCCGAGACCCGCGGCATCCCGGAGGGCGAGGACTGCGCCAGCCCCTCCCGCCACACGGAGTTCGACGACATCGACTCCATGCTCGACTTCGTCGAACGGCTCGCCGAGGAGACCGGCCTCCCGGTCGGTATCAAGTCCGCGGTCGGCGGCCTGAGCTTCTGGGAGGACCTGGCGGATGCCATGGCCGATGGCTCCCGCGGGGTCGACTTCATCGCGATCGACGGCGGCGAAGGGGGGACCGGCGCGGCTCCTCTTGTCTTCAGTGATGCGGTGGCGCTGCCCTTCCGCCTGGCCTTCGCCCGCGTGTACGGCATCTTCGCTCGAGCCGGGCTGGCCGATCGCGTCGTGTGGGTGGGCTCCGGCAAGCTCGGTCTGCCCCAGAATGCGCTCGTCGCGTTCGCCCTCGGCGTCGACATGGTGCATGTCGCTCGGGAGGCGATGCTGGCCATCGGGTGCATCCAGGCGCAGAAGTGCCACACCGACCACTGCCCCACCGGGGTCGCCACGCAGAACCAGTGGCTCGCCCGCGGCCTGGACCCGACGCTCAAGGCGCAGCGCGTCAACAACTACATCCGCACCCTGCGCCGCGACCTGCTCAAGGTGTCTGAGGCCTGCGGCGTCTGGCACCCGGGCCTGCTGACGGTCGGCGACGTCGACCTGCTCCTGGGCGACCGCAAGGCGACATCGCTCGGCGAGATCTACGGCTACGAACCGGGCTGGGGCACGCTCGGCGACGAGGACGCGGCCGCGATCATCGAGCTGATGTCGCAGACCGCGCCCTCGGGCGAGGACGAGGAGGTTCCGGCTACTTGATCTCGCGGGTGAGGATCCGGTAGCTGCCGATCACGAGCGGCAGGCCGACCCACAGCGCGGAGCCCGTGGCCAGCTGGGCCCAGCTCTCCCCGGTCATGGTCCCCTCCGTGAGCGGGCCGGTGACGAGGTTGAGGTCGAGCCACCTGGCGACATCCGACATCCACGAGATCATCGCGCTGAGGATCGTCCAGACCGTCGGCAGCGCGAGGCTCGCCACGATGGCGATCGGGGTGTTGAGGAAGGCCGCGCCGAATGCGACGCCCTGCAGGGTGAAGACCAGTGCGGTGAGGACCACGCCGGCAAGCGAGATGCCGGTCAGGGTGAACTCCCCACCGGAGACGAGGGTCGCCAGCGCGGCGGCGCCGGCGCCGGCAGCCAGGAGGACGAGGCACAGGACGAGTGCGGCCGCGACCTTGGCGGCGATGATCCGCCCTCGCCGAGGCACGAGGGTGAACGTCGCCAGACCGGTCCGCTGGCTCCACTCCTGGGTCGCGGACATGATGCCCATGATCGGCAGCAGCATCATCAGTGGCAGCGTGATGAAGCCCAGGAAGGTCGGGTACCGGTGGTCCTGCTCCTGCCCCCAGACGACCAGACCGCCGGCGACCAGGAAGCCGATCCCGGCCATGGTGATGAGCATCCACAGCCCGGCGCGCGTGTCGACCATCTTGCGCACCTCGATGGTGACGAGCCGGACGAAGGGGACCCGGTCGCCGGACACGTCGACGGGCGGACGTGCGGTGCTGGACGACATGGTCTGCGGTGCGGACTGCGTGGGTGCGGCGGTGCTCATGCGGCAATCCCCTCTCGGGACTCGGTGGCGGTGAGGGTGAGGAAGAGCTCCTCGAGGCCACCGGCGGAGCCGGAGGCGAGGTCAGTGAGGACGATGCGGGCGTCGAGCGCGATGCGGCCGACGGCCTCGCTGCTCGTCTGGGCGAGCAGCCCGGCGGGGGTCGACGTGACCTCGACGCCCGCTCGGGTCAGCGCATCGGCAAGCGCGGCATCATCGGTGGATCGCACCCGGGTGCCCTGCTGCTCGAGCAGCTCCTCGACGGTGCCCTCGGCCACGATGCGGCCGTTGCCGATGATGACCAGCTCGTCGGCGACGATCTGCACCTCGGAGAGCAGGTGCGAGGAGAGCAGCACGGTGCCGCCGCGGTCGGCGAAGCCGCGCAGCAGCCCGCGCATCCAGTGGATCCCCTGCGGGTCCAGCCCGTTGGCGGGCTCGTCGAGGATCAGCACCTCGGGATCGCCGATGAGGGCCGCGGCCAGGCCGAGACGCTGACGCATCCCGAGCGAGTAGTTGCGCACTCGACGGCCGGCCTCCTTGTCGGTGAGGCCGACGGTGGCCAGTCCGTGGGCCACGGCGGTCGGTCCGACGCCGATGGTCCTGGCGGCGAGGGTCAGGACCTCCCTGCCGGTGCGTCCGGGGTGCTGGGCGGAGGCGTCCAGCATGACGCCGACGTGGCGTCCGGGGTTGGGCAGCTCCCGGTAGCGGCGGCCGAGGACGAACGTCTCACCGGAGGTCGGCGGCGTCAGGCCGGTCATCATCCGCATCGCGGTGGACTTGCCGGCGCCGTTGGGGCCGAGGAACCCGGTGACGCTGCCCGGGCGGGCCGTGAAGGAGACGTCGTGGACGGCGGTGAAGTCGCCGTAGCGCTTGGTGAGGTTGGTGGCCGTGATCATGCCCCAACGATGCGTCGTGGGAGGCGAAGGGGGCATCGGCCGCAGGTCGTGAACCCACCTACGACTTTGGGAGGGGGCGAGCAGCAGGAGCGAGACCTGCGGTGGATACCGGCCGGCTCCAGCCCCGCCTACGGTGGGGGCGTGACCTCCACCCCAGCTGTCGACGAGCGGCTCCCGGACCGGCTGACGTGGTGGGACACCACGTGGCGGGTGGGCGTGGCCCTCCTGCTGGGCCTGGTGTTCTGGGGCTTCACCGCTGCGCTCCTCTTCCCCGACCCCGACCAGGAGTCGGAGACCTGGCGTGGACTCTGGCTCGTCCTCGTCGATCCGCTCCTGGGACTGATCGCCGCAGGGTGCCTGCTGCTCCGCCGGCGCTGGCCCGTCACCATCACGGCCGTGACGACGGTGCTGACGGCTGCCTCGACGGTGGCCGCCGGCGCGCAGACCATCTCTCTCACGTCACTCGCCACGCGTCAGCGCTGGCGCGAGATCCTGCCCATGGGCGCGCTCACCGTGGCCGCCGGCCTCTTCTCCGCGCGCATCATCTACCCGGAACCCGGGTCCGGCTCGCTGCCGCTGTGGATCGAGGGCCTGGTCAACGTGCTCGTCGTCGGCATCATCGTCGCCGTCGGGTACTCCATCGGCTCACGACGCGCCCTCGTCCGCTCCTGGGTGCAGCGGGCGCAGACCGCTGAGTCGGAGCAACGCGCCCGGGTGGCCCAGGCACAGACGGCCGAACGCAGCCGCATCGCTCGGGAGATGCACGACGTCCTCGCCCACCGCATCTCGCTGGTGACCATGCACTCCGGTCTCCTCAGCTATCGACCGGACCTCCCCGAGGACGAGCGCCGGGCCGCGATCGCGGCCATCGACAGCAACGCACGCGCCGCGCTGACGGACCTGCGTGAGGTACTCGGAGTCCTGCGCGAGGACGCGGTGGGCTCCCCCCTTCGCCCGCAGAGCACTCTCGCCGACCTGCCGGAGCTGCTCGACGACGCCCGGTCCGCGGGCACCAGGGTCAACCTCACCGAGGGTGGGCCCGATCTGACGATGCTCCCGGAGACGACGAGCCGGACGGCCTATCGCGTCATCCAGGAGGGCCTGACCAATGCCCGCAAGCATGCACCCGGCGCGACGGTGTCCATCCACCTCGCCGGCCGGTCCGGTGGCGACCTGGAGGTGACGGTCACCAACCCGCGCTCCCTGCATCGCGATGCGCACCCCGTCCCCGGTGCGGGGGTGGGGCTGCTTGGTCTCTCCGAGCGCGTGACCCTGGTGGGAGGCCGGATGGAGCACGGATGGCGTGACGACCAGCACCGACTGGTGGTATGGCTACCGTGGGCCTCGTGACCACCCCGAGCAGCGACCCGATCTCCGTCGTCCTCGTCGATGATGACCCGATGGTGCGCACCGCGCTGTCGATGATCCTCGGGGGTGCACCGGAGATCACCGTCGTCGCGCAGGCAGACGATGGTCGGGCGGGCCTGTCGGTCATCGCCGAGCACTCCCCCGATGTCGTCCTCATGGACATCCGGATGCCGCGGATGGACGGGTTGGCCGCCACCGACGCGCTGGTCCGCAGCGGGTCGTCGAGCAAGGTCATCGTCCTCACGACCTTCGACGCCGACGACGACGTGATGCGGGCCCTGCAGCACGGCGCGGACGGCTTCCTGCTCAAGGACACTCCTCCGGACCGGCTGGTCGAGGCGGTCCGCCTCGTGGCGGCCGGGCAGTCGATCCTCTCCCCGGGCGTCACGGCGTCGGTGCTCAGGTCCGTGCGGGCCCGCGGCGGCTCCGGGTCAGGCACATCGCGTGACGATGCCCGGGCCAGGCTGGCTGCCCTCACCGACCGCGAGCTGGAGGTCGCCCGAGCCGTCGGCTCAGGCCTGTCCAACGCGGACATCTCCCGCCAGCTCTTCCTCAGCGTCGCGACGGTCAAGGCGCACGTCGGGCGCATCCTCGACAAGCTGGGCGCGGACAACCGGGTGCAGGTGGCGATCACCGTGCACGAGGCCGAGCTCGACGCTCGATGATGAGCGATCAGGCCAGGGCGGCGTAAGCCTCGCGCAGCAGCGACTCGTCGGGGCCCTCGAGCCGAGCGGGCTCGGCGAGCCCGTCGAGGACGACGAAGCGCAGGGTCGCCCCGCGGGTCTTCTTGTCCCGGCGCAGCGCGACGAGCAGCTCGTCGAAGCTCGCGGCCGAGTAGGTCGTCGGCAGACCGAGCAGGCCGAGCACGTAGCGGTGACGCTCGAGCAGGTCGGCATCGATCCGACCGGTCCGGTGAGCGATCTCGGCGGCGTAGACCATGCCGATCGACACGGCCTCGCCATGCCGCATCCGGTAGTGCTCGTGGTGCTCGATGGCGTGCCCGAGCGTGTGGCCGTAGTTGAGGACCTCCCGCAGGTGCGACTCCCGCAGGTCCTCAGCGACGATCGTGGCCTTGATCGCGATCTTGCGCTCGATGACCTCTCGCAATGCGCAGGACCCGGGGTCCTGGACGGCGGACTCGTGCACCTCGACGATCTCGAGGATGCGTGGATCGGCGATGAAGCCACCCTTGACGACCTCCGCCAACCCTGCGGAGAGGTCCGCGGGCGGCAGCGTGCTCAGGTGGTCCAGGTCGCACAGGACGGCGGCCGGGGTGTGGAAGGCGCCGACGAGGTTCTTGCCCTCGGCCGTGTTGATCCCGGTCTTGCCACCCACGGCGGCATCGACCATGCCGAGCACGGTCGTCGGCACGTGGACGACCGCAACGCCGCGCAACCATGCTGCCGCGGCCCAGCCACCCAGGTCGGTGACGCTGCCACCGCCGACGGCGACCACGGCATCGCTGCGGGTGAA
>JAKDKQ010000526.1 GCA_030453295.1 Janibacter sp. | reverse complement strand
GGCTACTTCGACCGGTCGCTGTCCGCCTATGGGCAGGAGGGG
Source organism: Janibacter sp. (assembly GCA_030453295.1). Classification (GTDB taxonomy): domain Bacteria; phylum Actinomycetota; class Actinomycetes; order Actinomycetales; family Dermatophilaceae; genus Janibacter. Next base: position 1,584 of record JAKDKQ010000526.1, on the reverse strand, counting down.
CGCCCGTGCCCGCGCTGCGGAGCGACGATGCGTCGGGAGCAGTTCATGAACCGCAGCTCGACCAGCTGCCCCCGCTGCCAGACCCGTCCGCGTGCCGCACGTCCTTGAGGTCGTACCCGATGGTGGGTACGACCTCAAGGACGTGCGACGTCAGGGGCGGGGGAGCTCCTTGAGCGTGACGGTCTTGCCCGTGTGCTTCGTGGTCAGGTCGGCGAAGGCCTTGCGGACGGTCGCCGCGTAGGTGTGCGCGCCGCCGAGCGAAGGGTGGATCCCGTCCGACTGCAGGTCCGTGGCCGCCACGGCGGCGTCCCAGTCGGCGAGAGCAACATTGGGGTGCTTGTCGGCGATCTTTTCCAGCGCGGCGTTGTCGTCGTCGATGCGGGAGAGCCGGTCCGCGTGCAGGTTGACGATGACGACCATGCGGTCGTCCCCGATCTCCTCGAGGATCGCCTCGACGGTCTCTGGGTCGGTCCCGGCGTTGGTGCCGAAGGCGAGGACGACGGCTCGGCGCAGCGAGGGCCCGGCCGACTCGACGGCGGCCAGCCCGTCGCTCCAGCGGCGGTTGGAGCGGGCATCGATCTGGATCCCGGGGAAGTAGTACTCCAGGGCAGGGACCGACCCGACGACCATCGAGTCGCCGAAGACGTCGATCTCGTCCCCGGTCGGCATCGTGAAGCTCTTGGTGCCGGAGAAGGTGGGGGCGGGCTCGGTCTTGCGCGGGGCGGCTGCCCGCGCCTGGTTCTGCTCGATGGTCCGCTGGGTCGTCGTGGTGTCCGGGGCCGTGACGAGGACGATGCCCAGGACCAGCGCTGATGCGACGACGATGCCGAGCACCACGCGGCGGGTCCGCACGGACCGCAGCAGGGTGAAGGCGCCGAGGATCCGACGACCGGTCTCGCGGAAGCCGAGTCGCCGCACGGGGGTCTCGACGAAGCGGAAGGACAGGTCCGCGAGGGCCAGGGTCACGACGATCGCCCACACCCGCGTCCAGACGAAGGCGGAGGTGCCGGCGTTGGTCGGGATGTCCTGGGCGACGATCAGGATGACCGGCCAGTGCCACAGGTAGATCCCGTAGGAGCGCTGCCCGACCCACGCCAGGGGCGGCAGCTCGAGGACGGTGCGCAGCCTCCCGGGCCGCTCCACGGCGGCGAGCAGGAGGATGGCGCTGGCCACCGAGATGAGGGGGATGCCCAGGGCGAAGGTCCAGGCGTGCTCCTCGCCGGCCAGGGCGAAGAGGGCCGCGATGGTGGCGACCGCCCCACCGACGAACCACCGGCGGTGGGCGCACCACCGGGGATGGGTCGTGTAGGCGCGAAGGGGGCCGGTCCAGACGATCGCCAGGGACGCCCCGAGCATCAGGCCGAAGAGATGGGTGTCGGTGCCGTAGTAGGCGCGGGTGGCATTGGCCCCGTCGTAGGTGAGGGCCATCATGACGGCAGAGGCGACGCCGACGCCCAGCACGATCGTGGCGAGCACGCCCTCGGTGAGGGCGAAGCGGCGGTGCACCGTCAGCAGGCCGAGCATCACGAGCGGCCAGAAGAGGTAGAACTGCTCCTCGACCGCGAGGCTCCAGAAGTTCATGAA
>JAKDKQ010000525.1 GCA_030453295.1 Janibacter sp. | reverse complement strand
AGAAGATGTTGTTGTGGAAGAACCCGTCGCCGTAGTACGCGGCCTGCTCGGCGATCTCGGTGGAGCGGATCGAGCCGTGCCAGACGAAGGGGGCGACGCCGTCCAGCGGTCGTGGGGTCGAGGTGAATCCCTGCAGGGGCGTGCGGAACTGGCCCTTCCAGCTGACATTCTCCTCGCGCCACAGACGGCGCAGCAGGTGGTAGTTCTCGATGGCGAGCGGGACGCCCTGGCGGATGTCCTTGCCGAACCACGGGTAGACGGGGCCGGTGTTGCCGCGGCCCATCATCAGGTCGACGCGGCCGCCGGACAGGTGCTGGAGGAAGGCGTAGTCCTCGGCGATGCGGACCGGGTCCGTCGTCGTGATGAGGGTCGTCGCGGTGGAGAGCTTGAGGTGCTCGGTCTTGGCGGCGATGTACGCGAGGTGGGTCGTCGGGGCGGAGGGCACGAAGGGTGGGTTGTGGTGCTCACCCGTGGCGAAGACGTCGAGCCCGACCTCCTCGGCCTTGAGCGCGATCTGCGTCATCGCGTCGATGCGCTCGCCCTCGCTCGGCGTGCGGCCGGTCGTGGGGTCCATCGTCACGTCGCCGACGCTGAAGAGTCCGAACTGCATTGCCGCCTCCTGTTTGGTTGATGCTTCAACTATACCAACAGGGGGTGCACTCGGTCCATTCCCGCCCAACGCTGGCTGAGGAGTTTGCGCAGCAAGCGCCCCACCCAACGCTGGCTGAGGAGCTTGCGCAGCAAGCGTCTCGAAGCCGGGCCGGCCTCACCCCGCGAAGGGAGCCACCGCCTTCCCGCGCACGCCCGGGCGGGCGACGAAGACCGAGCCGGCAGCAGCGTCCTCGCCCTCGGCGAGACCCTCCCGGGAGGTCGTGATGTAGAGCTCGTCGAGCTCCTCGCCGCCGAAGGTGCAGGCCGTCACCTGCCGTGCGCCCACCTCGATCACCGCGTCGAGGGTGCCGTCAGGGGCCCGGCGCTCCACCCGGCTGCCGCCGAAGATCGCGGTCCAGATCCCCCCTTCGGCATCGACGGTCAGGCCGTCGGGGAAACCGTCGACCTCCGCGAGGACCCGCCCCTGCGTCAGCCCGTCCTGCGGTGACCAGTCGAAGACCTGGATCCGTCCGGTCGCCGTGTCGTCGTAGTAGGCGAGGCTCCCGTCGGGGGACCAGTCGATGCCGTTGGAGACCGTCACCGAGCCCAGCTCCGTGGTGGCGGTCAGGCCGGGTCCGACGCGGTAGAGGCGGGCGGCTCCCTCGGCCTGGTCGTAGGCCATCGAGCCGACGTAGAGGCTGCCGTCGGGCGCGACCCCGCCCTCGTTCATCCGGACCGCGTCCGTGCTCCACATGGGCCGAAGGGGGTCCACCCGCCAGTCCTCGTCCGCGAGGGCCAGACCGCGCTCGACCGCGATGACCGCGCCACCGCCGGCACGCGGCCGGACCATCGCGGCGACATCGCCGACGTGGGTGCGGGTGACCGTACCGCTCGCGTCGAGGGCGAGGACGTCACCGGCGAGCAGGTCGACCCAGCGCAGGCCGCCCCACCCGGGCCACCAGCAGGGGCCTTCGGCGTGGTGGGCGACGGCATCGGTGAGGCGTTCGGCCAGCATGGTCACGAGGCTAGCCCTCA
>JAKDKQ010000524.1 GCA_030453295.1 Janibacter sp. | reverse complement strand
TTAAGGTCGTGCGGCGTCGGGAGGGGTGCCGCCGGCACCCAGCCCCTGCTCCTGGGCGGCCGCGCGCACGGCCTCCACGAAGAGGTCGACCGAGGGTCGCGGCGTCGAGGTCGCGCGGTGGGCGACCGACAGGGTGCGCAGGATCGGGTCCTCGAGGGAGACGACATCGACGCCGGGCGGCAGCAGGGTCAGGCCCAGATCGGTGACGAGACTGACGCCGAGCCCGCCGGCGATCATCGCCAGTGCCGTGAACTGCTCCTCCACGGTGTGAACGATCCGCGGCTCGAACCCCCGCGCGTGGCACTCGGCGCGCACCGCCCGACCGAAGTGGGACCGCGGCCCCGCCAGGATCCAGGGGAACTCGGCCAGCGCCGTCAGCGACACGGTGTCGTCAGGGATCGCACCCTCGGGCACGGCGGCGTGCAGACGTTCGACGGCCACGACCGCGCGGTGCAGCGTCGGCTCCCAGTCGGTGGTGCGGCTCGAGTAGTCGATGACGAACGACACATCGACGCGCCCGTCGCGCACGGCGCTCGCGGTCTCCTCCGGGAGCAGTTCGGTGGTGTTGACCTCGATACCGGGATGGTCGAGGGCGAGCACTGACAGGGCTCGGGGGATCAGGCCCGACGCGACGGATGCCCACACCCCTACGCTCAACCTCGCGGTGATGCCCGACTGGGCCTGCTCGATGGCATTCGTGGCCCGCTCGACCGACGCGAGGATCTCCTCGGCGTGCTCGGACAGCAGCAGACCCAGCTCGGTGAGCTGCACCCGCCGGCCCGTCTTCTCGATGAGCTGGACACCGACCTCGCGCTCGAGCTGGGCCAGCTGCTGGGAGACGCCGGACGGGCTGTAGTGCAGGGCCTGGGCAGCGGCGGTCACCGTGCCGCGGCGGTGCAGCTCGCGCAGCATCTGCAGTCGTCGCAGGGACAGCTCCATGGCGTCACCATAGGCCCGCGCCATCGTGCAGTGGAGGTGCACGGTCGAGCGCACCTTCTGTAACTGGACGTGAGCAGGGTCACAGGCTGACGCTGGGGTCATCGGTCCCCACGGATAGAGGTGGTTCATCCATGACTCTCACGCACCCCACCAACCCGGCTCATGACTTCGTCGACCGCGCCCCGGCGCACGAGGAGCACTGGGTCGATCCGGTGACCGGCGCCTGTGGCTACCTGGTCGTGCACACCCTCGTCTGTGACATGGCGACCGGTGGCACCCGGATGCGCGCCGGGTGCACCCGCGACGAGGTGGCCGACCTGGCACGCGGCATGGCGACCAAGACCGCGGCCTTCGGGCTGCCCGTCGGTGGGGCCAAGGGCGGCATCGACTTCGACCCCAAGGACCCGCGGGCCTTCGGGGTGCTCACGCGCTTCTTCGAGGCGATGCGTCCGTGGCTCGACGGTCACTGGGTGACGGCCGAGGACCTCGGCGTGACCCAGCAGCTCATCGACGGGGCCTTCGAGGAGATCGGCCTGTCGCAGTCCTTCCACGCGGCGATCACGCACTCACCCGACCCGGCCGCGACGCTCGAGCGGGTCCACGCCGGGCTCGGTGTCATGACCGACGGACTGCCACTCGGGGACATCATCGGCGGCTACGGGGTGGCGCAGGCCTGCCTCGGTGTGGCCGA
>JAKDKQ010000523.1 GCA_030453295.1 Janibacter sp. | reverse complement strand
CGCTCAGAAGTCGACCGGGTGCTCAGGCACCTCCGCGCGGGAGTCTCCGCTGCGGATGACCCTCCAGTGCCCGCCGGGACCGCGCCGCAGAGTCCACCGACCCAGTCGGGCGATGGGTGCCAGCGCCATCACCAGGCCGCGGACCGCGTCCTGCGCCTCGTCGTCCTCGGCGGCGTCGTGCGCTCCCGTCACGAGGAAGCGCAGGTGGATCTGCGGCTGCCCGCGCACGATCTCGACGGAGCGGTCCTCAACGCGGTGCCCGATGGCCATCAGCTCCTCGGCGCGAGGCAGCAGGCTCTCGGGTGGCACCCCCGGTGACACCCCGTGGACGTCGACCGCGACACGGTAGGAGGGCACTCAGGAACCCTCGTCCTCGGGAGACCACCGGGACTCCCTCGCCCACGCCTCGACCCGCTCGTGTGCCCCGTCGAACCACGGCTCCTTGGCGTCGGCGTACTCGCTGCGCTGCAGGCCGGCTGCGGCCAGGCGCTGCTTCTCGGCGCGGTAGTCCGTGCGCGCCGACTCGTCGGAACGCAACCAGTCGCGGAAGAGCAGAGCCCACCGCCAACCCGGTGAGCCGACCTCACGCACGTGCAGGTGGATGGGCACCGCGGGGTCACAGCCGAGGTGGTAGCGCTTGGGCCAGGGCTGTCCGTCCTTGGACGAGTCCTGGTCGATGCCCTCGATGCGGGGCCACCCCCCTTCGTCCATGGCCTGGGTGAAGGCAGCGGAGTCCGCCGTCGCGAGATCCGTGACGCCGACCTGGAGGTCGATGATCGGCTTGGCGCACATCGGCACCGAGGTCGACCCGATGTGGTCGACGGTGACGGCGAGATCAGCGAGTCGGTGACGCAGGCGGGCGATCTCGCGAGCGGCCTGGCCGGCCCAGGCAGGATCCGGGTCGAGCAGGGTGAGCTCCTGCGGGGCTCGCACCGGGGTCGACGTGGCCAGGTTGTCGGCGAAGGGGGTCAGCCGCTCCTCCCAGAGCCGGTCGACCGCGGCGAGGAGCGCGTCCGGTGCGCCGTTGTTGTCGAGCAGGACGTCGGCGACAGCCCGGCGCTGCTCGTCCGTTGCCTGGGCCGCGATGCGTGAACGGGCCTCCGCCTCGGGGGTGCCGCGGGTGGACACGATGCGCCGCACCCGCTCCTCCTCGTCGGTGTCGACGACGAGGACGAGGTGGTACTCCCCCGCCATCTGCTTCTCCACGAGCAAGGGCATGTCGTGCACCGCGACGGCCGTCCCGGCATCCTCCGCCGCCCTGAGGCGCTGCGCCGTCCGCCCCCAGATCGCCGGGTGGGTGATGCCTTCGAGGTCGGCCAGCGCCTGCGGGTCACCGAAGACCACGCGTCCGAGCGCTGGTCTGTCCAGGGCCCCGTCGGCCGCGAAGACGCCCTCGCCGAAGCGCTCGCGGATCTGGTCCAGCGCGGGCTCGCCCGGCTCGACCACCTCCCGCGCGATGAGGTCGGCGTCGACGACGACGGCCCCCCGCTCGGCCAGCCGACGCGAGACCGTCGACTTGCCCGACCCGATCCCACCGGTGAGTCCGATTCGCAGCATGGGCCCGATCCTAGACACGTCCACCGACGACGAAGGCGCCGCCCTGAGGAGCGTGCGCAGCAAGCATCACGAAGG
>JAKDKQ010000522.1 GCA_030453295.1 Janibacter sp. | reverse complement strand
GTCGCGGGCGACCGCGATCCAGGTCGCGGGGGCGCTGGCGAGCACGTGGTCACCGTCGAGGAGGGCCGTGCCGGACCACCGCTTGCGGCCCTCGCGCCCGGCCGCCCAGGCCAGGACGACGAGCTCGCGCCCGACCGGGACGGGGGCGTGGACGGTGGAGGTGAAGGTGCCGAGCAGCAGGGCCTCGTCGCCGAAGCCGACCGTGAAGGCGCCCGGGCAGTCCAGCGCAGCGAGGACGGAGGGGAGGCCCTCCTCGGTGAGGGTCACGGGTGCGGCGAGGACGTCGTCGCGGCCGGTGACGGGGCTGGCGTAGACGTGCAGTCCCTCCTCCGCCTCGGGTCCGCAGACGAAGCAGCCGGGATACGGGTGGCCCGTCGGGTCGAAGCGCGCGGAGGCGGCGCGGGCCTCCTCGAGCCACACCGGCGGCGGGATCGTCAGCTCCGGCGCGGGCACCCGACGGGCCGTCCCGAGCAGCGTCTCCCCGTCGAGGAGGTGGAGGGAGAGGTCGGGACCGTCGGCGACCGAGCCGTCGACCTCCCACTGCAGCGGACGGCCGAGCGGCGTCGGGGCGCTGAGGCGTACCGTCGCCGAGGTCAGGTCCCCGTCCGCGGGGACGAGGTCGTCGAGACGCTCGGTGAGCAGACCGCTGACCCAGCCGCCGTTGCCGCACCCCGGAGGTCCGGCATGACGTGGGGAGACGGTCGTCGTCTCGGCTGTGGTGTGCACCACCCCAACCTAGCGATGCGCTCGAAGGAGAGGACACGGGGATGAGCTCGGGCGAGGACTTCGGCTGGCGGCGCATCATCGTCCCCGCCTACGGCCCGACCCTGCTGTCGGCGTCGGCCGCCGGGGCGGTGGTGCCGATCGCGGCCCTGCGGGCCGACGAGCTGGGCGCGAGCCTGGGCATGGCCGCCTTCGTCGTCGCGCTGACGGGCGTGGGGCAGCTCCTCGGTGTCCTGCCGGCAGGTGCCCTCGTGGCGCGCATCGGGGAGCGCTCCACGCTCATCCGCGCCGGGCTGCTCGACGTCGCCGCGCTCGCCGTGGCCGGCTGGGCTCCCTCGTTGTGGCTCATGGGTCTGGCGCTGCTGGTGAGTGGGCTGGCCACGTCGGCCTTCTTCCTCGCCCGGCAGGGCTACATGATCGACGTCCTGCCGCAGCACCTGCTCGCGCGCGGCATGTCGCTGCTCGGAGGTGCCCTGCGTGCGGGCCTGCTCCTCGGGCCGGTCGTCGGGGCGCTGGCCATCGCCCCCTTCGGCCTGCAGGGTGCCTACGGCGTGGCCGCGCTCCTCGCGCTCGGGTCGGTCCTCACGGTGCTCACCGCACCCGATCTCACGGCGGACCACGAGCGGGCCCGGGCTGGGCAGCCGCGCACGGGTGTCTTCCGCGTCATCCGCCGTCACGCGCGACTCCTGCTCACCCAGGGCGTGGGGGTCACGGTGATCTCGGCACTGCGCTCCGCCCGTCTGGCGATCCTGCCGCTGTGGGCGCTGCACATCGGTCTCGACGGCGTCGACTCCTCGCAGATCTTCGCCGCTGCCGGCGTCGCCGAGCTCGTCCTCGTCTACCCGGGCGGCTGGATCATGGACCGACTCGGCAGGGTGTGGGTCGTGGCGGCCCTGCTGGTGATCGTCTC
>JAKDKQ010000521.1 GCA_030453295.1 Janibacter sp. | reverse complement strand
TTGCCGGTCACCGAGATGGCGTCCTTGCCGGCGCGGATCTGCTCGAGGCAGTAGGTCACGGCCTCGACCGGCGGGAGGATCTTGATGTCCAGGCCCTCGGTGTCGTGCTGCTGGAGGTACTCGCCCACCTTGGCGATGATCTGCGCATCATGGGCGCGCTTCTCGTCGAGGTAAAACACGGCCGGGGCGCCGGTGGCGCGGGCCCGGGTGACGGCAAGCTTGACCCAGTCCTGGACGGGGATGTCCTTGACCCGGCTCATCCGCCAGATGTCACCCTCTTCGACGGTGTGCTCGAGAAGGACCTCACCCGCGGAGCTGGTGACGGTGACGGTGCCGTCCTGCGGGATCTCGAAGGTCGTGGGGTGCGAGCCGTACTCCTCGGCCTTCTGCGCCATGAGACCGACATTGGGCACGGTGCCGATGGTGGCCGGGTCGAGGGCGCCGTTGCGCTTGTGCTCCTCGAAGACCGCGGCGTACATCGGGCCGTAGGAGCGGTCGGGGATGAGCGCGAGCGTCTCGGACTGCCCACCCTCGGCGTTCCACATCTGACCCGAGTCGCGGATGACGACCGGCATCGAGGCGTCGATGATGACATCGCTCGGCACGTGGAGGTTGGTGATGCCCTTGTCCGAGTCGACCATGGCCAGCGCCGGGCGCTCGGCGGACAACGCGTCGATGTCGGCGCGGATCTCGTCGCGCTTCGCGGCGGGCAGCTTCTCGATCTGCGTGTAGAGCGACGCGAGGCCGTAGCGCAGGTCGACACCGGCCTCGGCGAGGGCCTCGGCGTGCTTGTCGACGAGGTCGCCGAGCCAGGCAGCGACACCGTGGCCGAAGAGGATCGGGTCGGAGACCTTCATCATCGTGGCCTTGAGGTGCAGCGAGAGCAGCAGGCCCTCGGCGCGGGCGGCCTCGATCTGCTCGGCGTAGAAGGCGCGCAGCGCCTTCGCCGACATGAAGGTGGCGTCGACGATCTCACCCTTGGTGACCGGGACGGAGTCCTTGAGGACCACCTCGGTGCCGTCGGTGGCGGTGAGGGTGATCGCCAGGGTGTCGTCGGCGGGGACGACGACGGACTTCTCGTTGCCGTAGAAGTCGCCCTCGGTCATCGAGGCGACGCGGGCCTTGTTGTCCGCGGTCCACGGGCCGAGGCGGTGCGGGTGCTTCTTGGTGAAGTTCTTCACGGCCATGGGGGCGCGACGGTCGGAGTTGCCCTCGCGCAGAACCGGGTTGACGGCGGAGCCGAGGACATTGGCGTAGGCCGCGGCGACCTGCTTGTCCTCGTCGGTGGAGGGGGAGTCCGGGTAGTCCGGCAGGTCGTAGCCCTGACTCTGCAGCTCGGCGATGGCCGTCTTGAGCTGGGGCACGGAGGCGGAGACGTTGGGCAGCTTGATGATGTTGGCCTCGGGCGTCCCGGCAAGCTCGCCGAGCGCGGCGAGGTTGTCGGGGACGCGCTGCTCGTCGGTGAGGCGGTCGGGGAACTGGGCGAGGATGCGGCCGGCGAGCGAGATGTCGCTGGTCTCGAGCTCCACCCCGGTGCCAGAGGTGAAGGCCTGGACGATCGGCAGCAGGGAGTAGGTCGCCAGCGCGGGCGCCTCGTCGATCTTGGTCCAGATGATCTTCGCGGTCATGTGTGTCCCTCC
>JAKDKQ010000520.1 GCA_030453295.1 Janibacter sp. | reverse complement strand
GCCACCTGCGCGGTGCGGTCGCTGGAGCCGTCGTCGATGACGAGGGTCTCGATGACGTCGACCCCGGGGATCGTGTCGGGGATCGTGGCCAGCACCAGGGGGAGGGTGCTCTCCTCGTTGAGGCAGGGGATCTGGACGATCACCTTCATGCTGGGGTCCTCCGAGGTGCGCTGAGACAAGCCGGAGCCTCAGGGTAGTCGGCAACCGGCTCCGCCCGTCACGCCGCCCGATACGCTGACGCCGTGACTGAGTGGACCGAACATGAGCAGACGCGGACGCCACGACGGGTGATGGTGACCGGCGGGGCCGGGTTCATCGGGTCGCACATCGCGGAGCGACTCCTCCAGCAGGGGCACGAGGTGCTCGTGGTCGACAACTTCTACTCGAGTACGCGACGCAACCTGACGCACCTCTTCGCGCACCCCAACTTCGAGTTGCTACGTCACGACGTGACCTTCCCTCTCTATGTCGAGGTGGACGAGATCTACCACCTGGCCTGTCCCGCGAGTCCGATCTTCTACCAGCGCGATCCGGTCCAGACGACGAAGACGAGCGTCCTCGGCACGATCAACATGCTCGGCCTGGCCAAGCGCACCAAGGCCAAGATCCTGCTGTCCTCGACCTCTGAGGTCTACGGCGACCCGCAGGTGCACCCCCAGACGGAGGACTACTGGGGCAACGTCAACCCGATCGGCATCCGGTCCTGCTACGACGAGGGCAAGCGCTGCGCGGAGACCCTCTTCTTCGACTACCGCCGTCAGCACGACATGCCGGTGAAGGTCGCCCGGATCTTCAACACCTACGGCCCGCGGATGCAGCCCGACGATGGTCGGGTCGTCTCCAACTTCATCGTCCAGGCACTCGCGGGTCAGCCGCTGACGATGTACGGCGACGGCAGCCAGACCCGATCCTTCTGCTTCGTGGACGACATGGTCGACGGCCTGATGTCGCTCATGGCGACACCGCACGAGGTCACGGGTCCCATCAACATCGGCAACCCGGTCGAGTTCACGATGCTCGAGCTCGCCGAGCTCGTGCTCGAACTCACCGACAGCAACTCCGAGCTCGTCCACCTGCCCCTGCCCCAGGACGACCCGACCAGGCGACGTCCCGACATCACCCAAGCCACCGAGATCCTCGGGTGGGAGCCTCGGGCCCAGCTGCGGGCCGGGCTGCAGCGCACGATCGACTACTTCACCGACCCGCGCCTCGCCTGATCCCGGATCGACCGTCGTCCCCGGCCTGCCAGGGAGCGAGAGCGAGACGTCATCTGTTGCTCACCGGACGCTCCCCTGCGGGACACCGACAAGGGAGGGTGCCCGAGGAGAGTGGCCCCGTGAGAGTGGCGATAGCGACCGAGTCCTTCCTGCCCAGCCTCAACGGCGTGACCACCAGCGTGTGCCGAGTGGCCGAGAACCTGCGCGAGCAGGGCCACACGGCGATGATCATCGCCCCGGGACCGGCCCCGGCGACCTTCGCCGGGCACACCGTGCGCAGCCTGCCGGCCCTGTCCGTGCGAGGCTTCCGCGCTGGCCTGCCCACGGGTGCGGTGCGGCGGGCGCTGCGCGACTTCCGGCCAGACGTCGTCCACGTCGCTTCTCCCTTCCTCGTGGGTGCTCGGGGGCTGCACAACGCGCAGACCTT
>JAKDKQ010000097.1 GCA_030453295.1 Janibacter sp. | reverse complement strand
GTAGAGCCCCAGTCTTCCAAACTGGCTACGCGGGTTCGATTCCCGTCGCCCGCTCGGATGTCCTGAGTCGCGACACCGTTTACACGGTGTCGCGGCTCAGGACTTTTTTTGTCGGTTCACGTGGGTTGTCGTCGATGTCGCGACTTATCGGGTCAATGATCACGACGGCGGGTACAGGGTCGACCCTCCTCGCCATGCCGCCGGGCGCCGGCGAGGGCGAGCACATCGGGCAGTCGCTCTTCACCTGAGCGCACTCCATCCGACCACTGATGGACGCAACCCGACCCTCCCTTCGTGCGTCTGGATCCATGAGATGTGAAACAGGTCACATCACCTCGGGCGCGGGCCCGGCACGGAGGGATGGACATCATGAAGACGAATCGGATCCTGGGACGGGCCGGCATCGGCACCGTCGCTGCGGCAGGAGCCCTGCTGCTGAGCGCACCGGCCGCGGCACCTGCCGCCACCGCCACGCCCTACTGCGGGATCATGTGGGGGTCCACGGCTGAGTACACCAGCTCGGGCTACAGCTCAGGACACCTCGACAATGTGAGGTCGGGGCGCCACGCGTGCTTCGACCGGCTCGTCCTCGACGTCGACGACGCGACGCACGGGCTCAAGTACGACGTGCGCTACGTGACCACCGTCCGCCAGGACGGCAGCGGCATCGCCGTGCCCCTGCGAGGAGCCGCCGATGTGCGGATCATCGTGCGCGTGCCCTCCTACGACTCCGCAGGTCGGCCCACCTACCGGCCGGCCAACAGTCGAGAGCTCGTCAACACCGCTGGCTATTCGACCTTCCGCCAGGTGGCGTCTGCGGGCAGCTTCGAGGGCCAGAGCACGATCGGACTGGGCGTGCGCGCACGGCTCCCGATGCGCGCCTTCGCGCTCGCCGGGCCCGGCGACCACTCGCGACTGGTCATCGACGTCGCGCACCGGTGGTGAGCACGGTCGTCGGTCGGGAGTGCGACGGGGTCAGGGTCAGGACTGCTCGGTGACCCGGAACTCGTGGATCTCCCGGCCGACGGCCTTGCCCTTGTCCTCGAAGCCGGCGCTCGGGCGCCACGCGGGCCGCTCGCCCTCCACCACCGCGACGCGAGGGTGCTGGGCGAGCTGACTGCGCACGTGGCCCGCATAGGCCGCGTGGTCGGTGGCGATGAGCAGGTGGCCTCCGGGGCGCAGGCGCTCCAGGATCATGTCGAGGGTGTCCTGCTGGACGAACCGCCGCTTGGCGTGCTTGACCTTGGGCCACGGGTCGGGGAAGAAGAGGTGGACCGCCTCGAGCTGCGCGGGGCCCACGCACTGCAGCAGGTACTCGATGGCGTCACCACGGTGGGTGCGCAGATTGTCCAGACCCTGGTCCTGCGCCTTGGCCATCAGCGTGGCGACACCAGGGACGTGCACCTCCGCGGCGATGATGCCGTGCTCCGGGTGCTCGCGGGCATAGGCGATGGCCGACTCCCCGTAGCCCGAGCCGATCTCGAGGACGACCGGGACGTCGGCGCCGAAGAGCTCCGTGGCGTCCAGCGGTGTCGTCGGGACGCCGTAGCGCGGCAGCAGTCGCTCCATCAGCTCGTCCACGCGCGGCGAGTTGCGCCAGCGAGGGGTGAAGGTGCGCACGGTCGCCCGGTGACGGCGACCGTCGTCGGTCAACGGGGTGTCGTTCATCGGCTGCTTGTGCGGGTCGGGCTCGGAGGTACTCACGGCCGACAGGATACGGCGAGCGCGCTGCGTGCTCAGTCGCGCCAGATGAGGACGGCCGCGCGGTCGTCCCCGTCGCCGGCGCGTCCCCCGACGACCAGTCGCTTGACCAGACCGGAGAATCCCTGGGAGACCCGAGCCTCGGCCTCCCCGAGCATCCAGTCGATCCCGTCGTCGAGGTCACGGCCACGGGACTCGATGATGCCGTCGGTGTAGATCAGCAGCGCGTCACCGCGGTGCAGGACGGTGCTGGCCGTCGGGTAGGCGGCGCCGGCGATGAAGCCCAGGGCGGGGCCGCGGACCTCGTCCAGGGCCGACCAGCGACCACAGCCCGCGTCGTAGTGCATGGCGGGCGGGTGACCCGCCGAGGAGACGGTGGCCTCCCCGGTGCTCATGTCGAGGCAGATGTGGACCGCAGTGGCGAAGCCCTCGTCCCAGCCGTCGCGCTCGAGGAAGTCGTTGGCCATCGGGAGCACGTGCTCGGGCTCGGACGACCCGATGACCCCGCCGATCGCCCCGGCGAGGACGAGCGCGCGGGTGCCCGCCTCCTGCCCCTTGCCGCTGACATCGGCCAGGACCATCTCGAGGGTGCGCCCGCAGCGACTGCGGGAGGTGACGTTGAAGTCGCCGGCGAAGGCATTGCCGTGGGCCGTGGCGAAGGACCGCTCCGCGTGCCAGCCGGTCGGCAGCGTCGGGATCTCGCCCATCTTGAGCAGGCGGGTGCGCAGGTCACCCAGCATCCGGTTGCCCGCGAAGGCGGCCGCGCCGTGGCGGGCGCGCGAGGCGGCCAGCGCGTACATGAGCCCCATCGACACCAGCAGCGGCAGCTGCCGGCCCAGTCCGTCGCTCGAGGTGAGCACGACGTAGGCCACGTAGGCCACGATGAGCCCGAAGACGATCCACACGTCGCGGATGGGGCACAGCATGGTCACCACGAGGCAGGGCGGGATGAGCGCGACGAGCGGGACGCTCAGCGGCCATGCGTGGTGTGCCGAGGTGATGGCGATGGTGGTGGTCAGCACGATGACCAGGAGGGGCAGCCCCTCGAGGACGGGCAGGGTCCGCGGCAACCAGCGTCGCTCGGCCCACGAGGGGAACCGGCTGGGCAGGATGGCTGACAAGCGTGCACTCCCCGGGTCTGACGGCACCGTCACCGTGTGGTGACGTAGCCGCACCTTAAGCACCAATTCGCCCGTGGGGGAAGGGTTGTGACGAAAGAGAGACCCGCCGTACTCCCTCACGGCGGGTCTCTCGGTGGTATTGATCAGCCTTTTGGCTACTCGCAGGTACCCGATCAGGGCAGCGGAGGGACCGTGCCGTCGGCCTCGAAGGCGCTGACCATGTCGATCCGGCGCTGGTGGCGCTCCTCACCGGTGAAGTCCGTGGTGAGGAAGACCCGCACCATCTCCTTGGACTCCTCGACGGACTGCATGCGCCCGCCCATCGACAGGACCTGGGCGTCGTTGTGCTCACGAGCGAGCTTGGCCAGATCGGCGTTGTAGCACAAGGCTGCTCGGATCCCGGCGACCTTGTTGGCGGCCATCTGCTCGCCGTTGCCGGAGCCGCCGAGGACGATGCCGCGACTCCCCGGGTCGGCCGCGACCGCCTGGGCGGCGCGGATGACGAAGACCGGGTAGTCGTCGACGGCGTCGTACTCGAAGGGGCCGTGGTCGGTGACCTCGTGGCCCTCGTCGGCGAGGAAGGTCAGCAGCTCCTGGTGGAGCTCGAAGGCGGCGTGGTCGCCACCGATGTGGACGCGCATGTGGTCGGTGCTCTCTCTCAGTCGAAGATCGGGTCGCGGGTGCGGGAGCGCTTGAGCTCGAAGAAGCCGTCGGTACCGGCGACGAGGACACAGCCGTCGAAGAGGCGGCCGGCTGCCTCCCCCTTCGGTGCCGGGGAGACGACGGGTCCGAAGAAGGCGACGCCGTCCACGGAGATCACCGGGGTGCCCACGTCGTCGCCGACGAGCTCGATGGCCTGGTCGTGGCTCTCGCGCAGGAAGGCGTCGTGCGCGTCGGTGTCGGCCGCCTCGATGAGCTCTGCGGGCAGTCCGACCTCCTCGAGCGCCGCCGCGGTCGCCGCGCGGAAGTCCTGCTCGCCACCGAGGTGGATGCGGGTGCCGATCGCGTCGTAGAGCGGCTTGGTCACCTGCTCGCCGTGCGCCTTGCGGGCGGCCGCGATGACCCGCACCGGGGTCCAGCCCTGCTCCATCAGGGCCACGTACTCGTCGGGGAGGTCACGCCCTTCGTTGAGGACGGACAGGCTCATCTGCGACCAGGTGACCTCGATGTCGCGGACCTGCTCGACCTCCATCAGCCAGCGGCTGGTCATCCAGGCCCAGGGGCACAGCGGGTCGAACCACATCTGAACGGGAGTTGTCGTCATGCCCCAATCGTCTCAGACGTGTCCGCGGCCTATGACAGAGTGAGGAAAACGTCTATTGCGAAGGAGCAACACGTGCCGGGCAAGAACCTCACCCGTGAGGAGGCCGCCGCCAGGGCGGCCGTCGTCACCGTCGACACCCACGAGATCACCCTCGACCTGACGACCTCGGAGACGACCTTCGCGACGACGAGCACCATTCACTTCACGGCGAAGGGGGGAGGCGCCACCTTCGTCGACTTCATCGGTGAGTCCGTCGAGTCCGTCGTCCTCAACGGCAGCGAGCTCGATGCCGCGTCGATCTTCGCCGACCACCGGATCCAGCTCGACGGCCTGGCCGACGACAACACGGTGACGATCCGCGCGACGGGCCGCTACATGAACACCGGCGAGGGGCTGCACCGCTTCGTCGACCCCGTCGACGGCGAGGTCTACCTCTACACGCAGTTCGAGGTGCCGGACAGCCGCCGGATGTACCCCGTCTTCGAGCAGCCAGACCTCAAGGCGAGCTTCGCGCTGACCGTCACGGCGCCCGCGCACTGGGAGGTCATCGGCAACTCCCCCACCCCGGAGCCCACGCCTGTCGAAGGGGCTGACGGGGCGGCCACCTGGGCCTTCGCCCCCACCGAGCGGATGAGCAGTTACATCACCGCGCTCGTCGCCGGCCCCTACGACGTCGTGCGTGACTCCCTCACCTCGCGGGACAAGGAGGTGCCGCTGGGCATCTTCTGCCGCAAGTCGCTGACCCAGTACCTCGACGCCGACAACCTCTTCGCCCTGACCAAGGCGGGCTTCGCCTTCTTCGAGGAGGAGTTCGACCGCGCCTACCCCTTCACCAAGTACGACCAGGTCTTCACGCCGGAGTACAACATGGGCGCGATGGAAAACGCGGGGTGCGTGACCTTCCACGAGATGTACGTCTTCCGCTCCAAGGTGCCCGATGCGCTCGTCGAGCGCCGTGCCCTCACCGTGCTGCACGAGCTGGCCCACATGTGGTTCGGCAACCTCGTGACGATGAAGTGGTGGAACGACCTGTGGCTCAACGAGTCCTTCGCCGAGTGGGCCTCCACCACCTGCCAGGCAGAGGCCACCGAGTGGGCCGACGCGTGGACGACCTTCTGCACGCACGAGAAGGCCTGGGCCTACCGCCAGGACCAGCTCAGCTCGACGCACCCGATCGTCGCCCCGATCCGCGACCTCGACGACGTCGAGGTCAACTTCGACGGCATCACGTATGCCAAGGGCGCCTCGGTCATCAAGCAGCTCGTGGCCTATGTCGGGCGGGAGCCCTTCCGCGACGGGCTGCGCGCCTACTTCGCCAAGCACGCCTGGGGCAACACGACCCTCGACGACCTGCTCGACGAGCTCGAGGCGACCTCCGGCCGCGACCTGCGCGCCTGGTCCAGGCTGTGGCTCGAGACCGCCGGGGTCAACACCCTGCGTCCGATCGTCGAGGTCGATGACCGCGGCCTCTACGTCGATGCGGTCATCGAGCAGACCTTCGCCGAGGGCTTCGAGACGCTGCGCCCGCACCGTCTCGCGGTCGGCCTCTACGACCTCGTCGACGGCACCCTGCAGCGCCGTGAGCGCATCGAGGTCGACGTGGACGGCGAGCACACTCCCCTGCCGCAGCTCGTCGGTCAGCGTCAGCCGGACCTGCTCCTGCTCAACGACGACGACCTGAGCTACGCCAAGCTGCGGCTCGACGAGCGGTCCCTCGCAACGCTGCTGGCCCACCCCACGGCCTTCGCCGAGTCGCTGCCGGCCTCGCTCGCACTGGCGTCGGCGTGGGACATGACCCGCGACGGCGAGATGGCCGCCCGCGCCTATGTCGAGCTGGTCCTGCCGGTTCTCGACGGACTCTCCGACTCGGTGCTGCTGCGCGCCCTCATCGGCCAGATCTCGACCGCCGTGCTCACCTATGGCGCTCCGGCCCACCGCGAGCAGGTCCGCCAGCAGGTCGTGACACACCTCGCCGAGCTGGCCCGCGCGGCAGCCTCGGGCAGCGACGCCCAGCTGCAGCTCGTCACCGGCCACGCCGGTCTGCTCGCCCCCGGCGACGACGTGTCCCTGGTGGCCGGCCTGCTCGACGGCAGCGCCTCCCTCGAGGGCCTGGCCGTCGACACCGACATGCGCTGGACACTGCTCACCGGCCTGGCAGCAGCCGGTGAGGCCGACGCGGACGCCGTTGCCGCAGAGGCGAAGGGGGACAACACCGCCACTGGTCGTGAGCGGGCGGCCCGCGCTGCCGCGAGCATCCCCACGCCGGAGGCCAAGGAGGCGGCATGGCAGGCCGGCGTCGTCTCCACCGAGACGCCCAACTCGGTCGTCGACGCGCACGGGCTGGGCTTCGGGCGGACCTCCGACCCGGCGCTGCTCACCCCCTTCGTCCAGCGGTACCTCGACGTCCTCGATGAGGTCTGGTCCTCGCGGACGCACGCCATCGCCGAGGGCATCGTCATCGGCTTCTACCCGATGGCCCTGGCCGGACCCGAGCTGCTCGCCGCGACCCAGACCTGGCTCGACGAGCACGAGCAGGCCCCGGCGGGACTGCGCCGCACCGTCGCCGAGAGCCGGGACGCCGTCGCGCGTGCAGTTGCCGCTCAGGAGCGTGACGCAGACTCGGTCGGATGATCGACATGTCCCACCTGCTCGCCGTCGACCTCACCTGGGAGTCGAGTCTCGACTGGCTCCTCGGCGCCCCCGTCAAGGTCCTGCTCACCGTGGTCCTGGCTGTCGTGGCCAGGTGGCTCGCGCACCGGGCGATCACCAAGGCCGTCGAGGCCTCGATCGCCCGGAGCGAGGCGTCCCGGGAGAAGCGGGACCACAAGCGCACCCAGGGCAAGCCCTCCCTGGCGGCCAGCGAGCGGTACCGGCAGCGCACCCTGACGATGGGCTCGCTGCTGCGCAGCATCGCGACGATCGTCATCGCGACGGTCGCGACGCTCACCGTGCTTGCCCTGCTCGGCATCCCGCTGGCGCCGCTGCTCGCGTCCGCCGGCGTCGGGGGTGTCGCGCTGGGTTTTGGTGCGCAGGCACTCGTCCGTGACTACCTCTCGGGGATCTTCATGATCCTCGAGGACCAGTACGGCGTGGGTGACTACATCGACACGGGCGAGGCCGTCGGCACCGTCGAGGAGGTCACGCTGCGGGTCACCCGGCTGCGCGACCTCGACGGCGTCGTCTGGTACGTCCGCAACGGCGAGATCATCCGGATCGGCAACCGCAGCCAGGGCTGGTCGACGGTCATGGTGGACCTGCCCTTCTCGTACACGGAGGACGTCGACCGGGTCATCGGGATCATCACCGA
>JAKDKQ010000519.1 GCA_030453295.1 Janibacter sp. | reverse complement strand
TGCTCGCCGCCCTCGGGCTCGACCTCACCGCCGAGCACCTCGCCCGCACACCGCACCGGATGGCCCAGGCGCTCATCGAGATGACGAGCAGCGAGGACTTCGAGCTGACGACCTTCCCCAACGACGAGGGCTACGATGAGCTGGTCCTCGTGCGCGACATCCCCGTCCAGTCGGTCTGCGAGCACCACATCCTGCCCTTCACCGGGGTCGCCCACGTCGGCTACCTGCCGGGCGAGCGCATCCTCGGGCTGTCCAAGTTCGCCCGGATGGTGGAGTGGCACGCCCGCCGCCCGCAGACCCAGGAGCGGCTGACCCACCAGATCGCCACCCACCTCGACGATGCGCTCGGCCCGCGGGGCGTCGGCGTCGTCGTCCAGGCCGAGCACACCTGCATGACACTCCGCGGGGCTAGGGTCGCAGGGACGGCCACCACGACCTCAGCACTCTTCGGACGACTTCGGGAAGACCCGCGCAGCCGCGCCGAGTTCCTCGCACTCACCAGGAGCACGCCATGACCATCGCCATCATCGGGGCCGGCCTGACCGGCGCCAGCGCCGCCGCCGAGCTGCGCGAGCAGGGCTATGACGGGGAGATCGTCCTCGTGGGAGCCGAGCCGCACGCACCCTACGAGCGACCGCCGCTGTCCAAGGACATCCTCCTCGGCAAGGGCACCGCCGCCGATGCCGCAGCCAAGGACGAGGGCTGGTACTCCGACAACGGTGTCGAGCTGATCACCGGCACCCGCGTCACGACGCTCGACACCGCGGCCCGCACCTTCGAGGTCGACGGGCGGACCATCTCCTACGACGACCTGCTCATCGCCACCGGCGCGACCTCGCGGCACCTGCCGATGGCCGACGCGTCGGGTGTGCCGGTCGCCTACCTGCGCACCATCGAGGAGTCCGAGGCGCTCACGCAGCACCTCGGCGGCAGCCTGCTCATCATCGGTGCCGGCTGGATCGGCCTCGAGGTCGCGTCAGCCGCCAGGGCGGCAGGTGGCGCGGTCACGATCGTCGAGAGTGCCCCCCTTCCCCTCGTGGGCGCGATCGGTGAGGACATGGCGCGCGTCTTCGCCGACCTGCACCGCGAGCACGGCGTCGACCTGCACCTCGACACCTCGCTCACCACCCTCGAGCAGGACGAAGGGGGGACCCGCGCCGTCCTCTCCGACGGCACCGAGGTGCGCCCCGACCTCGTCCTCGTCGCCATCGGCGCCGAGCCCGACACCGCGCTCGCCGAGGCGGCCGGGCTGGAGGTGGACCACGGGATCCTCGTCGACGCCCGGCTGCGCACGAGCGACCCGCACGTCTACGCCGCAGGTGACGTGGCCAGCCATGGCCACCCGGACCTCGGGCGACTGCGCGTGGAGCACTGGGGCACCGCGATCAAGCAGGGGCAGCACGCCGCCCGCAGCATGCTCGGCGGCCAGGAGCCCTACACCCGTCAGCCGTACTTCTTCACCGACCAGTACGACCTGGGCATGGAGTACGTCGGCCACCTCGGGCGTGAGGGCTACGACGAGATCGTCGTGCGTGGTGACCACGCCAGCCGCGTGCTCAACGCAGTGATGATCAGCGACGGGACGGTCGTCGCGGCCATGCACACCAACGACTGGGACGCGACCGACCACCTGCGCGCCTGGCTCGGTCGCGA
>JAKDKQ010000518.1 GCA_030453295.1 Janibacter sp. | reverse complement strand
CGCAAGCGCAAGCTGCTCGAGAAGCAGAAGGAGGGCAAGAAGCGGATGAAGAACATCGGCACCGTCGAGGTCCCGCAGGAGGCCTTCATCGCTGCTCTCTCGTCCGACGAGGGCGCAGTGGACAAGGCCAAGAAGTAGGGCGCACGGCGTACCGTCGAGGTGTGACGGAGTTCGTCGAGGCAACGATCCCGGTCGGCCTGACTCCCTTCGTGGAGTCAATGGTTGGCTACCGGATCGCGGGCGCGCATCCGGGGACGCACATCGGGATGCCCTCCGACACGCTCACGCTCGTCATCTCCCTCGACGACCCGCTCGATCTGGTCTCCCCGGACGGGCGACATGATCGCTTCGACGCGATGGTGGCTGGCCTGCACGCCAGCCCAGCGTTCATCCGCCACGACGGCAGCCAGCACGGTGTCCAGCTGGACCTGACGCCCGCTGGGGCCGCCCTGCTCCTCGGCGGGCCGGCGGGTGGGCTGGCCGGCACGTCCGTCGACCTCGACGTCCTCGTGGGACCGAGCGCGCGGAGGCTGCACGAGCAGGTGTCCGAGAGCGAAGGGTGGGACTCCCGCTTCGCGCTCGTCGTCGAGGCGCTCTTCGCCCACCGGGAGGCGACGTGGCAACCACGCCCCGAGGTCGAGCACGCGTGGCGGCTGCTGCGCCGCAGCCGTGGACGGGCCCCGATCCACGAGATTGCTGACCAGGTCGGCTGGTCCACCCGTCACCTGGGCAGCCAGTTCCGCCACGAGTTCGGCCACTCGCCCAAGACGACCGCCCGGATGATGCGGTTCCAGGAGAGCCACCGGCTGATCGGCCGGGGCCAGCCCCTCGCGGAGGTGGCGGCGGTCTGCGGGTTCGTGGACCAGAGCCACCTCAACCGCGACTGGCTCGCCTTCGCGGGGACCTCACCCACCCGGTGGCTGCATGACGACGAGATCGCATTCGTCCAAGACACGGTGGGTGCCGACGCGCCATCCTGAGGCCATGGACACCACGACCGACACCACTGCACGTACCGACCACACCATCTGGCCCGGCCTGACCGCCACGGATCCCATCGCCCTTCGTGCCTGGCTGGTGGGTCTGGGTTTCGCGGAGGGGATCCTCGTCGAGGGCGATGGCGGCATCGTGCAGCACAGCGAGATGCTCTGGCCCGAAGGGGGACGGGTCATGATCTCGAGCGCACGGCCCGAGGACCCGCACTTCACCACCCCGGTGGGCGGGGCGATGCTCTACGTCGTCACCGATGCTCCGGACGCCGTGCACGCCCGGGCCGAGGCGGCGGGAGCCACCTTCACCCGCCCCATGGAGGACAGCGACTACGGGTCGCGCGGCTTCAGCATCCTCGACCCCGAGGGCAACTCCTGGAGCTTCGGCACCTACGCGGGGTAGTCGGGTCGTCCGCGTGACGCAACCGACGTCGCGAGGGCTTCCAGCGCAAGGGTGCCCGAGCCTAGGGTGCGACCCATGGCCCAGCAGACCTTCGACCTCTACCAGCGCATCGCCAAGCTCCCGGCGGGCAAGCGCATCTTTTCCCTCCTCTACAGCGTCAAGGCGCCGTACTTCGCGACCGTGCGTCCACTCGTGCGTGAGGTGCGGCCCAACTACGCCGAGCTGTCGATCCGCAACCGCAAGCGGGTGCACAACCACATCGG
>JAKDKQ010000005.1 GCA_030453295.1 Janibacter sp. | reverse complement strand
CGCTGCTCCAGGAGGTCCTGGACGCGTTGAACATCACCCATGTGGAGCTCGAGGGTTATGAGGCGGACGATGTCATCGCCACCCTGGTCACCCAGGGACGTGACGCCGGCATGGAGGTCCTGATCTGCTCGGGTGACCGCGACACCCTTCAGCTGGTGGACGAGCGCTCCACCGTGCTCTACCCCAAGAAGGGGGTCTCGGACCTCGCCCGCATGACGCCGGACGCCGTCACGGACAAGTACGGGGTGGGCCCGCATCTCTACAGCGACCTCGCTGCGCTCGTCGGGGAGCAGAGCGACAATCTGCCCGGCGTGCCCGGAGTGGGGCCCAAGACGGCCGCCAAGTGGATCAACGCCCACGGCGACCTGCAGGGCATCGTGGCTGCCATCGACCAGATCGGTGGCAAGGCCGGTCAGTCGCTGCGTGACAACATCGACCAGGTCCTGCGCAACCGCCGTCTCAACGGGCTGCTGCGCGATGTCCCGCTCCCCGTGGGCGTTGACGATCTCGCGCGCAGGGAGTGGGACCGCGAGCGGGTGCACACACTCTTCGACAGCCTGGAGTTCCGGGTCCTGCGCGATCGACTCTTCGCCACCTTCGACACCGCGGAGTCCGAGGTGACCGGTGGAGTCGAGATCGACGGTCGGGTCCTCGGTGCCGGTGAGGTAGCACCGTGGTTGGTTGAGCACGGCAACGCCCGCCTGGGTGCGGATGTGGTTGGCGAGTGGGGCCGGGGCCGCGGTGAGGTGATCGGGCTCGGTCTGGCGACCGTCTCGGGTGAGGCCGCGTACCTCGACGTCACGCAGCTCGCTCCCGACGACGAGACCGCTCTGCGCGACTGGCTCTGCGACGGTGCCCGTCCCAAGGTGCTCCACGATGCCAAGGGGCCGATGCTCGCGCTGGCTTCCTCAGGACTGCCTCTGGCGGGGCTGGTCGTCGACACCGCCATCGCCGCCTATCTCGTGCGTCCCGACCAGCGGTCCTACGACCTGGCCGACCTGGCCGTCCGGCACCTGGGTCGGGACCTGTCCGGAGGCGAGGACGACTCCGATCAGGGGATGCTCGACTTCTCGGCTGATGACTCGGAGGCGGGCCGGACCTCGATGATCCGCGCGGCTGCGGCAGTCGAGCTCGCTCCGGTGCTCGAGGAGCAGGTCGAGGAGACTGGCGGGACGCGGTTGATGCGCGATGTCGAGCTGCCGGTCGTGGGCGTGCTCGCCCAGATGGAGACGGCCGGGATCGCCGTCGACGCGGATGCCCTGACAGGGCTCGAGTCGGACTTTGCGGCGAAGGTCGCCACTGCGCAGGCGGATGCCTGGGCCGCGATCGACGATGAGCAGATCAACCTCGGCTCGCCCAAGCAGCTGCAGACGGTGCTCTTCGACACGCTCGGGCTGCCCAAGACCCGCAAGACCAAGACCGGGTACACGACCGATGCCGACGCCTTGGCAGACCTGTACGCGAAGACCGAGCACCCCTTCCTCGAGGCCCTGCTGCGGCACCGTGATGCCACCCGGCTGCGGGTGACCGTCGAGGGGCTCATCAAGTCGGTGGCCGACGACGGCCGGATCCACACGACCTACCAGCAGACGATCGCTGCCACCGGCCGGCTCTCGTCGACTGACCCCAACCTGCAAAACATCCCGATCCGCACGGAGGAAGGACGTCGCATCCGAGAGGTCTTCGTCGTGGGGCCCGGTTACGAGTCCCTGATGTCGGCCGACTACAGCCAGATCGAGATGCGGGTCATGGCGCACCTGTCGGGTGACGCCGGGCTGATCGAGGCCTTCCGCACCGGCGAGGACCTGCACCGGTTCGTGGGTGCCAAGGTCTTCGGGGTCGAGCCGGCCGAGGTCACCCCCGAGATGCGCAGCAAGGTCAAGGCGATGTCCTACGGGCTCGCCTACGGACTCAGCGCCTTCGGGCTGTCCAAGCAGCTGAACATCTCCACCGGTGAGGCGACGGCCCTCATGGAGGAGTACTTCGAGCGTTTCGGCGGTGTCCGGGACTATCTCGAGGAGATCGTCGACCGGGCCCGGGCCACGGGGTACACCGAGACCATGCTGGGCCGGCGGCGCTACCTGCCCGACCTCACGAGCGACAACCGTCAGCGACGTCAGATGGCCGAGCGGATGGCCCTCAACGCTCCGATCCAGGGTTCGGCCGCCGACATCATGAAGATGGCCATGCTCCGAGTCGACCAGGCTCTCGCCGACAGCGAGCTGACCTCACGGGTCCTGTTGCAGGTCCACGACGAGCTCGTCATCGAGGTGGCGAAGGGGGAGGACGACGCTGTCGAGGTCCTCGTCCGCGAGCAGATGGGCAGGGCCGTCGAGATGGATGTGCCGCTGGACGTCAGCGTGGGAGTGGGGCGGACGTGGTTCGCCGCGGCTCACTGAGGTCGCGGGTGCGGGAGCTGCGCCGGGGAAAGCCTAAGACCACCCCGATGAGCAGGACCAAGGCCGCCGCGACCAGATAGGTCGCGGCGATCGAGGCCACGGACTCGTGCCCTGCCAAGAGCACGACGAGGGTAGCGATGCCGACACCGGTCCACACGAGGTAGCCCACTGCATGCCGACCCCGAGCGGCACCCCAGAACACGAGGACCTGGATGAGCGCCCATGCACCGCCCAATGCGGTGAAAAGAGGGACCTGGCCAGCTAGGTGTGTGTACCCGGCGCCTCCAACGATCCGGATCAAGGATGCGTCCAGCACGCTGGAGACGACGATGCCCATGGCGACGATGACCCCCGTACCACTCAGCGCCAGCAGGAAGGCGCGCTCTGCCCTGGCTCGGGACATCCGTGCGTAGAGCACGGTGGCCAGGAAGGCGGGACCCCAGAAAGCCGCCTTGGCAAAGACGCTGACTACGGCGTAGTCACCCGAGTCGTCACCAGAGAGGACGTGACGAGCCACAGGGGTGTCGATCGCGGAGGCGACCAGCAGGGCTGATGTCCCTGCTACTCCCGCGAGGACCCGGCCGACTTGGGTCGGCAGGGCCGGCTGCAGGCTGCGCCGCAGCTGGTCACGCACGTGCCACAGCGCGGCCGGGAGCACGAGCCAGGCTGCGACGCTGGTGAGGGCCATCACTCCACTCACGCCCCAACCGAGCCACGCGGCTGCTGCTCCGCCCACGGCACGTGAGGAACCGACCACAACGTAGAGCGCAGCAAGCGCGACGAACTTCTCAGCCCCCTGCAACACGCCGAGCACCGCCGCGATGACGCAGGTCGGGACCATCAAAGTTGCCACCAGAAGGACCGGGGTGAGGCCATCGAGGTGCAGCAACGGAACCAGGGCGGGCGTGAGGACGATGACGACAGCGGTGACGATCAGTCCGACCAAGAAACCAGTGCGCAGTGCGGTGGCCTCCGCCTCCACCCGCTGCCTCGCCACGCGCCAAGCGCTCACCAGTTGCGTCGACAGGGCCGCGACACTAGCGATGGTGATGAGGTTGAGCAGCGAGGCGACGGCGCCGAGGTCGTCTGACGTGAGCTCGCGGTTGAGAACGAGGAAGAGGGCATAACCGAGGACATTGCTGACAAGGGTGGCGACTGCCACCGCGCCGGCCCCGAGATGGCGACGACCCTTGCGGCGAACCGGAGGGATGGAGTCCAGCGAGGGGACCGACTCTGCCTGGGTCACTGGCCCTGCGCTGCCACCAGGGCGGCAGGCTTGCGGATGACGTAGAGATACGAGGTGTAGCGCGGGCCAGCCATGTACTCCTGCTCCACGTGCACGACGTCCGCTCCTGCCCGTCGCAGCAGCTGTTCCACCTTCCGTCGGCGCAGGGGGTGGAACTCCATCACGTCCTCGTAGCCGTACCGGCGACGACGGTAGACGTTCTGCCAGGAGTTGGGCAGGCGCCGCACGGCGCCCTCGATGCTCCAATCCCCGTGACTGGGCACTGTGAAGGCGGCCACACCTCCCGGGCGCAAGACCCGGACGAACTCAGTGAGGTACCGGACCTTGAGCGCGTTCGGGATGTGTTGCAAGACGATGATGCTGAGCAGGAAGTCGAAAGTGTCGGCGGGGAAGAGGCCCAGATCGGGTGCGACATTCAGGTGGTAGTCGACGTTGTCGCCCCGACGGTTGTGTTGGCGGGCGAGGTCGACCATGGAGCTGGCGACGTCAACCCCATCGACGTGGTCAAAGTGCTGCGCCAGGGCCTGTGTCAGGCGGCCTGCCCCGCACCCGAAGTCGAGCGCGCGATCCGTTCTCGACGGGAAGGCGGAGTGGTGCCGGAGAGCGGCCATGATCTCGTTGACGGCATCCTCGCCACTGGCGAAGAAATCTTCTTCGTGGCCCTGCCAACCACCGCCGAGTCTGTTGGGGTAGGCGAGAATGGCCCAGAACGGGTCGGCCCTGCCAAGACCGTCCCAGTTCTTTCGCAGATCGTCGAGTGTCATTCCCCGTATGGTACTACCAGCTGGTAGATCGATCATGATGGAGCGTTGTGAGCAGTCCCCGATCCACTGACAGCCGCGCATGGCGCTGGGCGTGCCTCCGTGCACCGGAATCACGGGTGCTACTCGGCTTGAGCCTCCTGCTCGCGTTGGTCGTGCTGCTCAATCAGGTGGGCGTTTTCACACCCGACACCAAGCCCCAGATCTTCACGCGTCCTGCCCAGACGGCCGCCCGGTACGCATCGGCGTGGCTGGACACCCCGAACCTCGGGTCGAGCAACTACAACGTGGGGGTCGCCCCCATCGCGGCGCTGTTTGCGCCCTTGGAGGCCATGGGAGTGCCCCCATGGCTGATCCAGCGGGGCTGGCGGATCCTGTTGTTGCTCGTGGCGGGTTGGGGTGCGCGTGAGGTCATGCGCCATGTGCTTGACCTCACGGTCGCGCCGCGGATGGCGGTCGTGGCCACGACGGCTGCCGCGATCGCCTACGCCGCGAACCCATACACCCTGATCGGTGGCGGCACGACGCCGACACTGCTGCCGTACGCCCTGCTGCCGTGGCTGGTTCTGTGCTGGTGGCGTGGGTTTCGGACCCCGACGTGGCGACTGGCTGTCATCGCTGCCCTGATTTTGGCAGCGATGGGAGGACTCAACGCAGGCGTCGTGCCAATCCTTCAACTCATTGTCATCATCCCGCTCGTGGCGCATGCCACCCTCATTGAAGGACACCGGCTCGTCACGGTCGTCGGGATGATCGTGCGCACCGGGCTGGTGTACACCCTCCTTTCGGCGTATTGGTTGGTGCCAGCGCTGGTGGCCCTCGGGAGCGGCATCTCGGTCGCCGAGAGCACGGAGTCCACGGCGGCGATCAACATGACCAATTCCTTTCCCGAGGTCCTTCGGGGGCTGGGGATGTGGACGTTGTACGGCGTCGGCGGGGACGGACCCTTCGATCCGCACCGACTGTCCTACGTGCTCAGTCCGGTGGTCATCCTCCTGACCTTTGGAGGCCCCCTTCTGGCGGCGATCGGGGTCCGCCTGTCGCGTTCCCCCGCGCGGCTGTTCGGTGCCACCTCCATGCTGGTGGGCGCGCTGGTCATGGTTGGCTCCTTCTCGGCGGGTGACCCGACGCTGTGGGGGCGTTGGGTTGGCGCCACGATCGAGAACGTGCCTGGTTTCATTGCCTTCCGGACCACGAACAAGGCCGGCGCGGTGTTGGAGCTCGGCCTGGCAGTGCTCATCGGTGTCGCGGCGGCGGAGATCGCTACACGCATCAGGAGTTCGGGGCAGCGACTGATCGCGCTCACGGCGACGGCCGCACTCGTTGCCGCGGGTGTGGCGCCGGCATGGTCGGGAGATATGTTCTGGATCCCGATGAAGGTGCCGGGTTACTGGACCGATGCGGCAGAGACCGTGAACGCTCGTGGACACGACAGCCGGGTGCTCATGGTCCCTGGTGCCGGCGTGCCGGACTACTCCTGGGGGTACAGCGGCCCGGATGAAATTGGACCGTCGTTGTTCACCCGCCCCTTCACCTATCGCAGCGCTGGGTTGCCTGGGGGCCCCTATGCTGCCAACCTCATGGCCGGAGTCGACCTGCGGCTGCAGGAAGGCACCTTGCCGCCGGGGACCACCTCTGCGCTCGCCCGCTACATCGGGGCCGGTGACGTCGTCGGTCGGTACGACGTGCGCAAGGACAGCCAGCTCGGGTCCCGGGTCGAGCGCCAGCTCGACGAGGACGAGGGGCTCGGGGGCCCGGTGGTGTTCGGGCCGGTAGATGCCGCGCGCGGGGCCCCCGGACCCGCGACGGTCCGACGTCTGACCGGGGCGGTCCCCCAGACGTCGGTGTCGGCTCGATCTGCCGAGGGTGCCCTGGTGATCGATGGGGGCGGTGGCGCCCTGCCCAGCCTGGTCTCAACGGGCCTCCTCAAGGGGGAGCCGGGACTGCTCCTCGCGGGAGCGCTAGACGATGACGCCCTGGCCACCGCTCTGCAGGATGGGGGCGCGATCGTCCTCACGGACAGCAATGCCCGGCGCGAATGGAGTACCAGCGACCCTGCGGTGACCGGTGAGCTGCTGTCCGCGTCCGAGGCGATCGGCGACTCTCGGGCCCTCTTCGATGCCGATCAGCAGACGACTGCCGTTGTCGAGGGCGCCACAGTGACCACCCGCGGGAGCGGCCGACTCTTCGGCCCCTATGCGTACGGCGGTGTGCAACAGGCCTTCGACGGGGACCTGACGACTGCCTGGCAATTCGGCGACTTCGGCACGGGAGTGGGCAACGCGGTGGTCGTCACCCCCGAGGAGCCGACCGCAATGCCGAGCGTGACGCTCACGCAGAACCAGTCGACCTTCACCCGGATCACGTCGGCGCGGTTGACCGCGCAGCAGGGTGGACGATCGATCACCAAAGATGTGACCTTTCCGGAGTGGGGCACCTTCCCGGTGACGGTCGGCCTGGGCGAGAAGCCGGTGACGGAGGTGGAGATCGAGGTGACCGGCGTCGCGGCTGTCGGCGACGGGCCGGTGGGTTTCTCGGAGATCAGCATCCCCGGTGTCTCCTTCGACCGGGTCGCGACCCTCCCGAGTTCGTCCGCTGAGCGCGTCGCGCGCGTTGCCTCGGCCGCGGGGATCGATCTGGGCACGGTGCCGGTCGAGGTGGTCATGCATCGCAACAGCGGCGACGTGAATGGACAGATGACCGAGGAGGCCCTCCTCGAGCGCGAGTTCACCGTGCCCGACGAGCGGCGCTTCGATGCCCGGGGGAGCGTGCGCCTGGCACAGGGGATCTCCGACAAGCGCATCGATGAGCTGGCTGACGCCCAGGGCGAGGTCACTGCCGAGTCCAGCTCCCGCGCTTTCGGCAAGCCGCAGGCGCGGGCATCCATGGCCTTTGACGGGCGGGCGGGCACACCGGACCAATCGACGGCATGGGTCCCCAGCGAGCCGGTGGTCGGGGAGTGGATCACCCTGGATTTTCCGAAGAGGAAGCTGTCGTCCTTCACGTTCACCCAAGATGGTGAGGAGACCCGGGCGACGAAGGCGCTGGTGGCGATCAACGACGAGGAGCCCTTCGAGGTCGACTTGAAGAAGGGGACGACGCGGATCAGGTTGCCGGAGGCCGTGAAGGCGCATCGCGTCAGGATCCTGCTGACCGAGCGGACGGGTGGGGGCTTCGTGCGGGTCACCGACATAGGGCTGCCCCGGATCGAAACGCCGTCACTGCCGAAGGACCAGGGCTGTTTCCCCATCACCGACATCGACGACCAGCCCCTGATGGTCGACGTGGGCGATCAGTATGCGGACCTCCTGGCGGGCAAGGCGGTCGCCTTCGAGTCCTGTGGACGCGGGATCGCCCTGGGTGCGGACAGCCACAGGGTGCGGCCCGACGCCGCCTTCGCCATCGACGACCTGCGACTGTCGTCGACAGACCACGTGCCGCCCCACGGCAACACCCGGGAGAAAGAGCCCGCGGACCCCGACGTCGAGGTCATCCACCACGGGCCTTCGTCGATGGACGTGCGCCTGGCGGACTCCTGCGCCCCGTGCCTCGTCTCGTCGGGGCAGTCCTTCGATCCCCGCTGGACAGCGAGCGTGGCGGGACGAGATCTCGGCCCGCCCGTGGTCGTGGACGGGTACGCCGCCGGATGGCGGGTGGATGCCGAGCCGGGGCAGATCGTGCAGATCACCTTCGCGCCCGCCCGACTCGCTGGGCTGGCCTGGTTGTTGAGTGGCGCCGTGTTCGTGTCCTGTCTCGCCCTGCTGGCCTGGCCGGGGCTGCGACGCCGACGTCGGCGCAGGAGGGAGTCCTCGTGATGCGCAACCGGCGGATCCCTCCCCGGGCAGAGCTGGTCGGCGCGGTCATGGCCGTTGGTGCCATCTTCGTCACCGTCGGCGGGGTCGCCGCTTTTGTCGCCATGATCGTGCTGGCTCTCGATCGGGCGGTCCTGCCCGCACGCAGAGTCCTGGGTACCTTCGCGGTCGTGGCTTTCGCTCTGGTGCCCCTCCTGTGGTTCGCCGGATCCACATTGCCCTTGGACCCCCCGATTCCTCGGATTCAGGCCAATGCGGCCGCTCATCAGGCTGGCGGCGTGGCCGTCTGGATGCTCTTTCTCACCGTCTGTTTTACGCTCCGTCCTCATGAAGGAAGTTCACATGACCACTGATCGCCCTCCTCGTTGGCCGCAGCGGCTGCTCCACGTCAGCGCCCTGCTGCTGGTGGTCGCCGCGGTCGTCCTGTGGACGACGCCGACGAATGTACCCAGCACGAACCTCGTCCCCTATGGCTGCGGATCGCCTGGGACGCCCAGCGATGCCGAGCTCGCTCGCTTCATCTGTACGTCCAAACTGAGCCAGGCCCGTCACCTCGCGGTTGCGCTCGTGATCGCCGCGGGACTGCTGCTGCTGGCCAGTCAGATCCCACGCTCGCTCGTTGCGAGGGTCTCGTGGCTGCGAGGAATGATGGTCGTGGCTCCGCTGGCCATCCCGGTGCTGGCGGTGTCCGTCATGGGATTGTTCAGCCCCCTTGCTCAAGCGGGCGCAGATGGCACCCTCATCCGGTGCGGCACCGCCATCCGACCAAGCACCGATAGCATCTCCACGAAGCTGTGCGGGCAACTGCCGCAAGAGCGGTGGGGCAAGTCTCTCGGGGGAGCGACGCTGGCTGGCCTGACCTTGGCCGGTGGGGCCTATGTCGGTCTCGGGACAAGGCGCTCAGGGGACGATGAAATCCCCGGCGCGTCGGCGGAGGGTGAGGAGGCGTCATGAGCTTTGAGGAGTACTACCGGGGCAACGTGACGTATATCTCGCGGATGGACCCCAGGCTCGCGCGGATCATCGAGATCGTCGCCGAGAAGCGTCCAGCGCGCCTGTTGGACATCGGGTGCGGCCGCGGGTTCCTGCTCGACCGCCTCGGGGAGGTCGGCTTGACGGGGATGACGGGGATGGACGTCTACGACGATGTACGAAGCGATCGCTGGGATTATGTGCGCGGGGACGTGACCCAGCGACTGCCCTTCGACGACCAGTCCTTCGACTGTGTCGTCGCGGGCGAGATCATCGAACACGTCCCCGACCCGGACTCCTTCCTGCGGGAGATCCGACGGGTGCTGACCCCCGGTGGCACGGTGGTCCTTTCCACGCCGAACATGGTCTCTTGGGCGAACCGGGTGCTCGTGCCCTTCGGCGTGCAGCCGCTCGGGACGGAAACGAGCAGCGAGATCGCCCTGGGGAGGCGTCACCCCGTGCTCGGGCAGGGCAACCAGGTCCAGGGGCACCTCAAGGTCTTCACCTTCCGCGCGCTCACCGAGATCATGGAGCGTTACGGGTTCAGCGTGACCCACCGAGAGGGCGTGCCGGCGTTCTTCCCCAAACCCATCGACCGCCTCGACCGGTTCGTCTCGCGTCACGCGCTTCCGCTGGCCTCTGGTCTGCTCTACGTGGCAACTGCGCCGACGGGGCCGTGGCCGTCCCCCCCGCAGGGGCGCCGGCACGAGGGCTGCTGAGTCAGCGCCTGTGCAGGGGCACGGCCTTGGCGTAGGCAGAGGCCGGACGCTCCACGAGGATGTAGCTCAGCGCGCCCAGCGGAACCGACACGGCCAGATTGATGGCGAGCCAGAGAGCCAGCCCGGTGGCGCCCGAGCCGACGGATATGTGCTGCCCGAGCAGGACCATGACGGGTAGGTGCCACAGGTAGATCCCGTATGACCACAGGCCGGTGGCCTCGAGCCACCTCGCGGACAGGAGCCTGGTGATGATCGAGCCGGGCCGGCCAGCGGAGACACCGACGAGCAACAGCAGGACGAGGACCGTGTTTGCGACCGTTCGGATGGTGTCCTGCTGCAACGTGACGGGCTCATAGCCCCATGAGCCGCCCAAGGGGGAGGTCCCGATCGAGGCGGCCACCGCGGCGAGCCCGAGCAGCAGTAGGGGATGCTGGCCGAGCCAGCGCAGCCACGTGATCCGCACCTTCCCGTTGCGCTCGCCCACCACCACGTGTGCGAGTGCCGCGCCCGCGAGGAAGCACATGATGAATCCTGGCAGCCACATCGGGAACGTCAGCTGCTGCTCCCAGTCGGTGGTTTGGTGCACCTGCCACCGCCACGCCATGCTGATGACGATGCTGATGGCCAGCACCGCCCCGATCACGGCCCGCGGGTGTCTGGGGAACCACCTGCGCGTCAAGGTGGCGATGACGAAGCCGATGACGGGGAGCGCGACGTACCAGCTCAACTCCGTGGCGAGGCTCCACGTGTGCTCCATGCCGGGCCGCAGACCGGTCGGGCGGGTGGTGGGCGTCAAGGCCAACGCGCGACCCCATCCGGCCGCGCCCTCCGGGCGCGAGGACGGCAGGAGTACGGCGATGGTGAGCAGGCCGACGATGTAGGCGGGGAAGATCCGCCAGATCCGGCGTCGGGCGAAACTCCTTATCGATGGGCGCTCCGCGATGCCGAAGGCCCACTTCGACCACGGCTGGATGAGCAGGAAGCCCGACAGAACGAACAAGGCGATGGGCCCGTAGCCGTGCAACCCGAACCACGGGTAGTCCGTCCGGCCGGAGCCGTGGACGAACACTACCGCCAGCGCGGCGAAACCCCGCAGGCCGGTGAGTGCTGCGATGTGGCCCGGCGGCGTGCGCACGCCCAGCCTTGACGGCGGGTCTCGCAGGACCTCGGGACTCGTAGCAGTCACCTCGATATTAGAGCATGTCTGTCTGGCTGCACGGAGCCTGAGCTGGGTGATCCGGAGACAGAGTGCGGTCCGCCGCTGATGCGTCGGAGCCGATGGGTGCGCTGCACCGTCTAGGCTCACCGTCCATGACGATGGCCGCGGTGGGGAGGCACAGGGTGCTGGATGCACCGCGGCTGACTGTCCCGGCCCTCGTCGCTGTCCTTCAGGGAGCGCTCATTCTGGGGCCCGCGCTGGGCCGAGGCGTCGTCGTGGCCTATGACATGCCGTGGTCTCCGGATCCACGGTGGACCCCCTTCGTGCTGGGTCTCGGCACGCCCGCGCCGCGTGCGGTGCCCAGCGATGCCGCCGCTGTCCTGCTCGGCAAGGTGGTCGGTGCATCGCTGGCCCAGGACCTCGTGCTGCTGGCGATCCTGACCGGCCTCGGGGTGGGAGCCGCCAAACTCATGGGGGAGCTCTGGCCGCAGGCTCGGACGACGGCGCTCGTCGCGGTGTCGGTGGCCGCCGTGTGGAACCCCTATGTGCATGAGCGGCTGGCTGCGGGGCAGTGGGTGGTGGTGCTGGGGCTGGCCGTCCTACCGTGGGGGCTGTCGGGCACTCTGCGAGCCCTGCACGGACGAGCCGGCCTCAAGGCCGTGGCGTTACCCGTGGCAGTGGCCAGCCTGGGCGGGATCAATGCACTCTTCATCGTCATGCTGAGCGTCTTCACGATGGCGCTCACGGCAGTTGCTGCACGTCGTGACCGGCACTCGCTGCGGGTGGCCGGAGCGAGCCTCGCTGTGGCCGCCGGCGGATCAGCTGCATGGGGGCTCCCCGGTCTGATGACCGGCGCGGCTGTCGACCCGGCCGGGGTGAGCGTCTTCGGGCCAGTCGCGGATACCCCACTGGGAGTCCTGGGTTCCTTGGTCAGCGGGGGTGGCTTCTGGAACGTCGCCACCCACCCCGTGACCCGCAACGTGCCTCTGCTGGCGGTGGTCGCAGCCGTGGTGGCGACGACGGCGCTCGTGGCCTTCACGTTGGCCTCACGTCGTTTCCTTGGGCCGCGTCAGGCGGCCCCCCTTCTGATGGCGGTGGCATTGCCAACAGGGTTCGTCCTGCTGAGCGCCCTGCCCGAAACGTCAGGGCTCTGGACCGCAGCCGTCACCGGGCTGCCTGGTGGTGGGGCGCTGCGCGACTCCCAAAAGTTCATGGCGGCGTGGGTGCTCGCGATCGCACTCGGGCTCGGCGTACTCGTGCAGTGGACGGCGGAGCGCGCCACGCGGGACGTCGCGGTGCCGGCGTGTGCCCTGCTCGTCGGGCTGCCGATCGCGCTGTCCGCAACTCTGGGCTGGGGGGTGGCCGGCCAGCTGGATGCGATGTCGGTGGCGCCCGGGTACCGGACTGCGGTGTCGAAATTCGCAGCCTTGCCACCCGGGGATGTCGGATTGTTGCCCTGGAGCCAGTACCGTCGATACGACTGGAATGACTCTCGCGTCTCCCTCACGCTCGCCCCGCGAATGATCGATCGTGTCGTGGTCTTTGACGACTCCTTGCCCCTGCGTGCGGGCACCATCGGCGGCGAGAGTGAGCGTGCAAGGGCGGTCAGTGAAGCCCTGCTGGCGGGAGTTGCGCCGCAGGACGCACTCCGTGAGGTCGGCGTCCGGTACGTGGCGGCCGAGCTGCGCGCAGGGGAGTTGGTCGACGAGTCGGCGCTGCGGGCATCAGGGCACGTCGTGGTCGATGACACGCGTCTGCTCATCGTCGACATCGGTGGACCTGAGCATGATCCAGCGATCTCCGCGACGGCGCTGATCGGCTGGACGGTCACCCTGATCACGGTGCTCGGTGTCTTCAGTGGGGCAGCGGCGGGTCCAGTTCGCCGCATGGCCGCTGCCCTGTTAAAGTCCCTTCCATGACCACCGTCTCCGCCGCCATCTCCTTCGTCGCCGGCGCCGTTCTTGCTCTGATCACACTCATGGGCGGGGTTGCCGCGATCACGCCCGACGCAAACAGCGCTGCCAAGAGCGACACGGTCGTCTTCTACGACGCTCCCTGAGCGCCAGTGGCTCAGCGGAAACTCACGACGAGGACCCGCTGACCCGCCCCTTTTTTTGTGAGTAGGGCCCCCACTCTTGCTGAGTGTGGGCCCTTTGACGGGCCTGAAGGGCGGGTGGGCGCTGAGCGAGTCGGGACAGGGTGCGCTCCCAAGCGCTCACCGTATCCGCCCAGTCGAACTGGCAGACCCAGGTGGCGACCTCGGCGCTCATCGTGTGACGCAACTCCTCATCCGCCAAGAGCGAGCGCACCGCAGCCGTGTAGTCGTCGCCGTCCACGAGGAGCCCGGTGCGCCCGTGGACGATGGAGTCCGCGGGGCCGCCGGCCTCCGCGAAGGCCACAGTGGGGGTGCCGTGCACGCCGGCCTCGACGACGACGAGCCCCCATCCCTCCTTTATGCTGGGCAGCGCGTGGACCCAGGCGTTGGCCAGAAGAGCGTGCTTCTCATCCTCCGAGACGTGTCCGTGGAAGGTCACCCGGTCGCGGACACCCAGCTCGGCAGCGGTGTTCTCCAACTCGTGTTGCCACCACCCGGAGCCAACGATGTCGAGCGTGATGTCGGGGTAGTCGGCTGCGAGGTCGGCGACCGTCCGCAACGCGATCTCGACGCGTTTTTGCGGGACCAGGCGCCCGAGCACGATGAGCGAGGGATGGGCGGACCTCTCGGTCGAGTCGTGGGGTCGTGCCTCCGTGCCGTTGTGGATCACGTCGATCCGGTTGCCCTCGACGCCGAGGCCGATGAGCTCCCGCCGGGTGGAGTCGCTGACGGTCACATACTGACTGGAGCGGTAGACCGCCGGGGCGACCCGTGACTCCAGCCACCACCCGAACCGACCCACGCGGGGACCAAAGACGAGCGGCCACTGCTCCTTGTGGACGTGGTGGACAAGATTGACCACAGGAGTACGTTGCACGGCCGGGCTGAGGTACGGCACGCCGTTCTGGACGTCGATGACCACATCGACGTGGTGCGTACCGATCAGGTGGGCGACGAGTGCTCGCGGGTAGATGTCCAGTCGTCCTCCCCTGCGGATGTAGCGCACACCGTCGATGACCTCGTCATGCAGCGCGCCGGGATAGGCGGCAGTGCGGAAGGTCACGTCGTGACCACGAGCGGCCAAGCCGACGGCCACCGTCACCAGATACTTCTCCGCGCCTCCGGCCTCGGGGTGGTGCATGTCGCGCCAGCTGAGCATGAGGACGCGTAGACCCATGGATGTTCCACCTTTTTCACGAAGATGTCATTGTGTTGTCGTGGCCGCTGTCAGATCCGGTGTTCCGTGGGGGACGGGCGGCTACCATTCCCTCATGCACGCCGCTGAAGCCACCAGATACCGCACAGTAGCAAGGTCGACGGCGCTGTTCCGTTCCTTCTTGGTTGAGCAGACCGATCCAGAGCGCTTCTACACCGACGTTGCCAACGACACCATTGAGCTGATCACGCGTCATGAGCCACTCGCTGGGCGGACCGTCCTGGATGTTGGCGCTGGGCAGGAGCAGTTCGGCCGTCGGTTCGTCGACCATGGTGCGCGCTACCTGGCTGTCGACATCGAGCAGGATGCTTTGCGTCCGGGCCCTGGCTGCGGTGCTGTCGTGGGGAGCGGGGAGCAGTTGCCTTTCGCCGATGCGTGCGCCGACATCGTCATGTCCAACAATGTGATGGAACATGTGACAGCGCCGGGCCGGGTCGCGCAGGAGATGGTGCGGGTTGCGAAGCCGGGGGCTCTGATCTTCATCAGCTACACGGCGTGGTACTCACCGTGGGGTGGTCACGAGACCTCGCCGTGGCACCTGCTGGGGGGCCAGTACGCCCGTCGCCGGTACGAGCGGGTCAACGGCCACCCACCCAAGAACAAGTTTGGTGAGTCCATGCACGCCGCCACTGTGAGCGGGGGACTGCACTGGGCCAAATCCACTCCGGATGCCGATCTGATCGAAGCAGCACCGCGGTATCACCCTGACTGGGCGGATGGCCTGCTGAAGGTCCCTGGCTTGCGTGAACTACTCAGCTGGAACCTGATGATGGTGCTGCGTCGCCGGTGAGCCGTGCCGTCCGCCTCCGGCCAGCGCATTTGGCCGGCCTGCTCGTCGTGTGGGCCATCCCGTGGTCTGTCCCTCCCGGGCGAATCGTCGAGGACACCAAGAATGACCTTTACATCAACGCGTGGGGCTTTCTGCAGCGAGCAATGAACCTGTGGGATCCGCAGGTCACGTGGGGAGGCCTGTCGAACCAGGGCTACGGCTACCTCTTTCCGATGGGCCCCTTCTTTGCTCTGGGCTCGCACTTGGCGCCCGTCTGGGTTGTCCAGCGGTGCTGGTGGATGCTCCTGCTGACACTTGCCTACATCGGCGTGCATGGGCTCCTGCGCAGTGCTGGCGTGGGAACCCCAGGCACTCGGGTCATCGGCGCGGTGGCGTACGTGCTGGCCCCACGCGTGATCAGCACCGTGGCGGGGCTGAGTGCTGAGATCGAATCCCAGCTCATGGCGCCGCTCATCCTGTGGCCGCTCGTGAGTTCTTGGCGGGGCCGACTGCAGCCCACCACAGCTGCTCTGCTGAGCGGGGTGGCCATCCTCGGCTGCGGTGGGGTCAACGCCTCAGCGACCCTGCTTGGACTCGCACCCAGTGGGCTCTTCCTCGTCACGCGCGCGAGGTGGTGGCGGGCG
This sequence comes from Janibacter sp., assembly GCA_030453295.1. Taxonomy (GTDB): domain Bacteria; phylum Actinomycetota; class Actinomycetes; order Actinomycetales; family Dermatophilaceae; genus Janibacter. The sequence goes on along the minus strand of JAKDKQ010000005.1, from coordinate 6,750 downwards.
CGACTGACGTGGACGTGGGCGCTGGCCGCATTCGCCGGGATCGCCTGGTGGCTGGGCCCCCTGTTGATCATGGGCCGATACGCACCACCCTTCCTCGACTGGATCGAGAACGCGCGGGTTGTCTCCCAACCGATTGGGTTGCTGGACATCATGCGCGGGACGACGCACTGGCTGGGCCACGTCGTGACGCCGGGGGGCGCATGGTGGCCGGCGGGCTACGACCTCGCGAGCTCACCCGGACTCATTGTGCTGACTTCAGTCGTCGCCGCACTTGGGCTGTGCGGGTTGGCGGTGCGATCGCTTCCTCTACGCGGGTTCGCCTGGTTGAGCTTGGCACTCGGCGTCATCGCCATGTCCATCGCTCACTCCGGACCGCTGGACTCACCCTTGGCGGTGCACGCCCAGATGCTCTTCGACGGACCGCTCGCGCCCTTTCGCAACATCCACAAGGCGGACGCCCTGGTCCGCCTGCCGATGGTCCTGGGACTGACCCACGCGCTCGGCCTCGTCCTGCGTTGGCGACCACAGCGCGCGTGGTTGCCCGCGGTGGCGGTTGCCTGTGCGGCGGTGACCGTGGTGGGCGCGGGCGCTCCAGCGTTCACCGGAAGTGTGGCCCCGAGGGGAGCCTTCGAGGAGACTCCTGATCATTGGGTGGAGCTCGGCAAGTGGTTGGATGAGCATCGCGAAGTGGGCGGCACCTTGGTCGTGCCGGCGGCCAACTTCGGGGAGTACTCATGGGGACGGCCGATCGACGAGCCGCTGCGAGCGCTGACCTCCGCTCCGTACGCAGTCCGCGACGCGGTCCCGATCGCTCCGGCCGGGAGCATCCGCCTGCTCGATGAGGTGGAGCGCCGGTTGCAGACAGGCCGCTCTATCGGGGGTGCAACGCAGGTCCTGCGGAGTGCGGGGGTGGGGTACATCGTCGTGCGCAATGACCTCGCGACGCGGGAGTCGGGCCAACCTCCCGTCGCGCTGGCCCGCTCCGCGGTCCGGTCCACCCCGTCCGTCACCTTCGTGCGCGGCTTTGGTGCGCGCTTTGACGACATCACCGGTGAGCCGGTCTTTCCCGTTGAGGTCTACGCCATCGATGGCGAGGTGCAACCGGCGGCGACCCTGTGGGATCCCACCCAGGTGCTGGGAGCCACCGGGGCCAGCGAGGACTTGGCCCGGCTCGCTGACGCAGGCATGGGCGAGCGGCCCTTCATCTTCGACGGTGATCGCACCACCCATTTCACGCCACGGGCCACGGTCACCACCGACGGGTTCCGAGCGCGCACGAGGTGGTTCGGCGCCACGCGCGGGCAGGACACGACAGACACCCTGTCCCGGCGAGAGCTGGCGGGCGCATCCGACTATCTCCCCTGGGATGACGAGAGCCTGCGCTCCACGGTGTCGGTGGAAGGCATCAGGTCCGTCACCGCGTCCTCGTCGGTGGCGCGCGACCTGACCTTCGCCGGTCTCCAACCTGGTCTGCGCCCCTATGCTGCGCTCGATGGCAACCTGTCTACCGGATGGGTGACGATGTGGGACGAGCGGCCGACGCTGACGGTCGACCTGGGTGCAGTGCGCCACGTTGGCTACGTCGACATCACGCCCTTTGACTCGGCGGGGCAGGTGCCGGGACATCTGGCGCAAGCCTCCCAGGTCACGATCACGACGGACCGGGGCAAGCGGACGGTGGCCGTCGATGAGGGGCCAAACCGCATCGACCTACCTGATGGCGCAACCGGCGAGGTGGTCATCTCCATCGACGCGACGGTGAACGGGCCCCCGGATGACCACATCACCGGACTGGCTGAGGTCGTCATTGATGGGGTGCCGACGGCCGAGGTGATCACTGCGCCGACGTCGCAGGACTCCGAGGATGCGGAGGGGGTCGTGCTGGGTGCCGGGCTGCCGGGTCGGGCTGGGTGCCTGAGCGGCGCCGACGGCTTCGTCTGCCTCGGGGGTCTGTTCTCGCGCCCAGAGGCAAGTGGCACCCTGATCCGCGAGTTCGAGGCGGCCCCCGGTGAGGACTGGAGCATCAAGGGGACCCTCCGAGCTTCCTCGCGCGAGGCCCTGGGTCCGCAGACGAGACAGCCAGAGGTGGTTGTCTCGGCCAGCAGCGACCGCAGCGCAGCCATGGCCAGCGCCCCGTCAGGGATCCTTGATGACGATCCCCGGACGGCGTGGAGCCCAGACCCCGGCGATGACTCTCCCAAAGTCACCCTGGCCTATTCGGATCCGGTCACGGTTTCCACAGTGCGCTTCCACACGCGCAATGACTGGGCGCAACGTGCGTCGCCCGTCGTGGTCGTGAAAGTCGGCGGACGTGAGTACACCCGCAGGATCGACAAGCGGGGCGAGTTGACGATCCCCGCGACGACTGGCCGTGTCGTGTCCTTCACGGTCATCTCGGTGCCGGGCTCATCATCTGTGGCGGGGATCGACTTGAGCGAGCTCGAGCTCGACGGCGTCGACGCAAGGGTTTCCGTACCGCCGGTCAAGGCACGGTGCGGACAGGGCCCCCTTCTGACCGTCGACGGCATGGACGTACCGACCCGGGTTCGGGCGCCGCGCGACGGACGGTACGGATTCGCGCCCGTGCGGTGGCAGGCGTGTGGTCCAGTGAGCCTGCAGGGGAGGACACATCGGGTCGAACTGTCTGCATGGCGCGGATTTGCACCGGCGACGGCGGTCATGACCCGAGGGCTCGTGTCCGAGTCTGCGGGGGAGCCCCTAGTGCCGCGATCTCGACCAACGCCGAGCTGTGGTGGTATGGAGGTGGATGTCCAGTCGTCGGCAACAGACCAGCTCCTCGTGTTGACCCAGAACGCCAACCCCGGATGGGAGGCCACGCTGCGCGGCCAGCCCCTCGTTCAGCAGGTCGTGGATGGGCGTCGCCAAGGATTCGTCGTCCCGGCATGGTCAGAGGGGACGGTCAAGGTCACCTTCGGTCCGAACCACGCCTACCAAGGGGCACTGGTGCTCGGTGGTGGCCTGGCCCTGGTTCTGGTGATCGCGGCCGCGTCGTCAACGGTCCGCAGTCGGCGTCGACGGGGCGTGGACGGAGTCCGCGGACTGGGGCAACCGGCCGCGTGGTCTCGCATCGCCGTCGCCGGCGGGGTCCTGGCTGTTGCCTGGCTCATGACTGGGGTGCCCGGAGCCCTCGTAGGTGCTGTCGCGCTCGCTGCTGGGCGTCGGTTGCCGGGCGCTATCCGAATTTGCGTCGTGTTCACGGTCGTCGTGGGCTGTGCTGTGGCCCGTGCGCTCATCGCCCCGGGGGCGTTGCACCCGGATTGGCTCGAGGGTGCGATTCGGCTGGCGCTCCTGGGCGTGCTGTGCTTGGCGGTGGCGGGACACACGCGCGGCAAGCCTCATGCCCGGTAGTTCCACAAGGCGATGGCTGAGGAGGCCCAGGAGCAGGCTGATGGGCAGAGACACCGCCAGGAGTGGGGCCATGCCACCTCGGAAGAACTGGGCCCCGGACAGGGCATAGACGGCATGGAAGACCGGTAGGTGCCACAGGAAGACGCCGTAGCTGATGTCGCCCAACCAGCGGGGGCCAGGGTGGCTGAGAACTCGATCCCAGAGACTCTTGCCTGACCCGAGGACCACGGGCAGGAGCAGAGCACCAGCGACGACGGTGGCGGTGCCGGTGCGCACCACGAGCACCAGACCATGCGTGGGCTCAAGGGCCAAGGACCCCGCCACCGGTGTGGTTGCGACCAGGTAGGTGGCACCGGCCAGGGCCAGGCAGCCAGCAGCGTCGCCGGCCCAAGCACGTAGGCGCGCACTCACGGGGTGGTCGGGGGCACGGAGGGCCTCGGCGAGGATCATTCCGATGAGGAAGTGTGGTGCGCGCCAAGGCAGCCAGCGTTCCAGCAGGAGGTCGGATCCGATGGAGGCGGGACCGACCGTGAGACCGAGCAGCGATGTCGCCACGAGGGCGATGGTCAGGAGAGTGAGCGGACCGGTCGGATGCCGGCGGCGTAGCCGCTCAAGCCCCATCACGAGGAAAGGCAGCGCCACGTAGAAGGAGACCTCGGTCGCGACACTCCAAGCCTGACCGAAGGAGGACATGGGTGCATCCGTCACGTAGATGTGTATGCCGACGGCGTGCATGAGTGCGGAACGCAGCCCGGGGTGAACCGCGGCAACAACAGCCACAAGCACAATCCAGTAGGCCGGGAGGACGCGTGCGGCGCGACGGGCTGCGTAGCCACTCAGGTCCAACTTGGCGTACCGCGAGACCTCGTGAGTCAGGAGGCGGTGGAGGAGGAATCCGGAGAGAGCAAAGAAGATGGCAACGCCGAAGTCGCCTCGGGCGAACAACCGTCCGAGCAGGGACGTCGTGGTGTTGGCGCCGGTGAGGAACGCCGCATGGGTGAGGATGACGAGAGCCACCGCCACGGCGCGCAGACCGTCCAGTGCAGGCAATCGGGTCATCGCCGTGACGGCGGAACCTGCTGGCGGAGTCATGGTCGAAGGGTAGATCAGCGAGGTCTCGCACGAATGTCCGCAGGGAAGTTGCTACTTGTTGGTAGAGTCCCCTCAGTTTGTTCCCTGATATCACTCTAGACAAAAAGGTGTCCCACTGATGCGCAGAATCATCGGGTTGGTGTCGATGGGCCTTGCCGGCTTCCTCATCGTCACGTGTGTGTTGGCGATTTTGTACATCCCCGGCCAGGTTCAGAAGACCCCCCTCGATACCGACAGCTACACCCGCCTCGCGGGCAACGCGGCCGTTTTGCCGTCGGGTGGGGGCGCGCCGGTGCGCGCCGTCAGTCACACCGTTGCGAATGGCAAGGCCTCTGACGGTGACGTCGTTGTCTTCGACACCTTCACCTGTTTGGTGACCGACGAGGGCGGCTCCGCGCCTGACTGCTCCGACGATGACACCCTGGTCACGGCAACTACTGATCGCTTCGCCACGGACCGCCACACCGCTGTCGCCGTCAATGACGAGAAGTACATCGGCGACGCGGAGCCGCACGAGGGGCTGGTCAACAAGTTCCCCTTCAACGTCGAGAAGAAGACCTACCCCTTCTGGGACGGCGTCGTCGGCCGGTCTGTGCCGGCCGAGTTCAAGGGGGAAGAGAAGGTCAACGGTTGGAACACGTACAAATTCGTCATCGACGTCAAGGATGAGCCTGCCGAGATCTCGGACGGTATCCAGGGGACCTACTCGTCGCTGAAGACCATGTACATCGATCCGAGGACTGGGTCGATCATCAAGCAGACGGAGCAGCAGTTGCGTGCTCTCGATGACGGCACGCCGGTCCTTGAGCTGGACTTCGGCTTCACCGACAAGACCGTCGCTGCGAACATCAAGGATGCCAAGGACAACGACTCGAGCCTCGGCGCGGTGGAGAAGTTGCCATGGATCACAGGCATCGCGGGCCTCTTGGCCCTGATCGCCGGGCTTGTCCTGTTCCTCGGTGGACGCCGTGACACCGCGACGCACGCCCCCGAATCAGCATACGAGTCGACCTCCTTGGACATCTTTGACGACGGCGAGAGGCGATCCCGCCGGGATTGACTTCCCCTTGGGTGGTGACGCACGAGCGTCCCTAGCCGTTTCACACGGAGCCGCAGGAGACGACGTCGTCTCCTGCGGCTCCGTGTGCGTCGCTGGGGTCGGCTGCTCGGTGTCGCCCTTGTCGTGATGTGCAGAAAGCCGAGCGCGGCCTGTCAGCGAGTGTGCCCCCGGCTCGCGACGAAGATCGCCGTCCCCGGCAGGTGCTGACCGCGCAGCGGCGACCAGCCACCCCACACCTCGGTGTTGTCCAGCGGCCACTCCGGCTCGTGCACGGCCCGCAGGACGAGACCGGCGTCGATGATCTCGGCGATCCGGTGGCCCATGGTGCGGTGGTGCTCCACATAGCTCGCGATGTCCCAGGTCGCCTCGACATACGGCCGCTCGTCGAAGTAGGAGCCGTTTGCCGTCAGGCCCTCGGGTCCCGGCAGGTCCGGGAAGGCCCACCGGATCGGGTGCGAGGTCGAAAAGGCCAGGAGCCCACCCGGCCTCAGGACCCGGGCCAGCTCCGCCATGAGCGCGGCGGAGTCCGCGACGAAGGGGGTGGCCCCGTACGCGGAAAAGACGATGTCGAAGGAGTCGTCGGCGAAGGGCAGCCTGGTGGCATCGGCCTGGGCGAGCAGGGGAGGCGGACCGCTGGAGCGGGCTTCGATGAGCCGTGCTGTGGCGAGCATGCCGGCCGAGAGGTCGGTCGAGATGACCCGGGCCCCACGCGTGGCGCACCACCGGGCGCCCTGCGCCCCTCCGCCCCCGAACTCGAGGATGGTGCGACCGGCCAGGTCGGTCGGGTCGCCGAGCACGTGCAGGTCGTCCTCGGACCACCCTTCCGGCCCCCAGATGAGGTCGGCGTCGCCGAGGAAGGTGCCGTGCTCCTCGAGGTAGTCGGCGGCCTCTTGGTCCCACCATCCACGGTTCGCCGAGATCGTCTCGTCCTGGCCGCTCTCGCGGCGGGTGACTGCCTCGGTGTACTCGACCTGCCCCTCATCCATGGAGGGGACGGTAGTCGACGACCCGGCTTTGCCCCCTTCGCCCCCGAAGCACTACGATGAGGGAGCGTATTTGTGTGCCCACCCGGGCACGCGGGTGCTGTGCACCCGTTTCATACGATCACCTGTCCACAATCGGAGTTCCTACTACATGACTGCCAGCACGGTCGCCACGACCGCATCCCCTCAGGTCGCCATCAACGACATCGGCTCTGAGGAAGATCTTCTCGCCGCCATCGACGCCAC
>JAKDKQ010000517.1 GCA_030453295.1 Janibacter sp. | reverse complement strand
CGATGGCGTGCGCGTGGAGAGCGAGTGCCTCCGTGAGGGTGGACTTGCCGGCATCGGGGTGAGAGATCACCGCAAATGTCCGTCGCCGGGTGGCCTCCCTGGTCACGTCGTCACTCAATGCATCCTCCTGTGGCCGGCCAGCGTCGTGATGGCGTGGGGAACCGGCGCCAGCCACTCTAACGTTGCGGCAGAGTTGTCTCCGCATCGCCGGATCGGAGGAGGGCGTCAGCGCGGCCCGTCCTGGACGGGCACGTCGAGCGAGGCGAGCAGCTCGCCGACACGTCGCTTGATGTCGTCGCGGATCGGCCGCACGGACTCGACCCCCTGGCCGGCGGGGTCCTCGAGCTGCCAGTCCTCGTACCTCTTGCCGGGGAAGATCGGGCAGGCATCGCCGCACCCCATCGTGATGACGACCTCGCTGGCCTGCACGGCCTCGGTCGTCAGCACCTTGGGCGACTCGGCGGACAGATCGATCCCGTCCTCGAGCATCGCCGCGTGGACCGCCGGGTTGATCGAGTCGGCGGGCGCGGAGCCGGCCGAGCGCACCTCGACGGCACCGCCGGACAGCACGCGCGTGTAGGCGGCGGCCATCTGGGAGCGGCCGGCGTTGTGGACGCAGACATAGAGGACGGAAGGGCGATCGGTCATGAGTGTCTCCGGGTCTCTGTGGTGTTCAGGGGAGGACATCGCGCAGGAGTGTGGTCACGCGTGCCTGGATGTCGTCACGGATGTCGCGCACGACGTCGAGCGGCTGGCCATCGGGGTCGGCAACGTCCCAGTCCTCATAGCGCTTGCCGGGGAACACCGGGCAGGCGTCCCCGCAACCCATCGTCACGATGACGTCGGCGGCCTGGACGACGCTGTGGGTGAGCGGCTTGGGATAGGGCGCGCCCAGCTCGATGCCGCGCTCGGCGAGGGCCTCGCGGACGACAGGGCTGATCTCGTCGACGGGCTGTGATCCGGCCGAGCGCACGTGGACCTTGCGCGCGGACAGGTGCTCCGTGAGCGCGGCGGCGAGCTGGGAGCGGCCAGCGTTGTGCACGCAGACGAAGAGGACCTCGGGGACCTGCTTGGCGACTCTCCCTTCGGCCTGGGCCACGGCCATGAGCTGCTCGCGGGCCTGCTTGGCGACGAAGATCGGCAGGTATTGCGTGATCGTCGCACGAGGCTCGAGGAGGGCGCGGGCCTCGTGCACGACGGTGGCCACGGTCTCCGGGGAGAAGACCCCGTCGTAGGCGTAGCTGAGGTCGTCGACCAGTCGGTCGTACGTGTCGGGCTGGTGGGGTGCGGTGCTCACGATCGATCCTCCACGGGGGTGCGGGACGGGACCACTGCTGGCGAAGGGTGGGGGAAGCGTCGACGCAGCGCGAGGCTGACGTAGACCAGGCCGACGAGGACGGGGACCTCGATGAGCGGTCCGACGACTCCCGCGAGGGCCTGACCGCTCGTGGCGCCGAAGGTCGCGATCGCCACGGCGATGGCCAGCTCGAAGTTGTTGCCCGAGGCGGTGAACGCGAGGGTCGTCGTGCGCTCGTAGGACATGCCGAGCAGGCGACCGGTGAGGTAGCCGATGCCCCACATGATGGCGAAGTAGGCCAGCAGCGGCAGCGCGATCCGGGCGACATCGCCGGGCTTGGAGGTGATCTGCTCACCCTGCAG
>JAKDKQ010000096.1 GCA_030453295.1 Janibacter sp. | reverse complement strand
ATGCGGGACTCGAGCGCCCGTGTCCGGATCTCCAGAGGATCTGCAGATTTACTCCCGGCGATCCCTTAGCGCGGCTGCCTAGATTGAGGGCATGCCTCCCACCCCCTCCCCGCGCGTCCTGATCGTCGAGGACGACCCGACGATCAACCAGGCCCTGACGGACCGCTTCGTGGCCGAGGGCTTCGAGGTCACGCGGGCCCACGACGGACCGAGCGCGGTGACCGCCTTCGCCGAGCACTCCCCCGAGGTCGTCGTCCTCGACCTCATGCTCCCCGGCTTCGACGGGCTCGAGGTCTGCCGTCGCATCCAGGCCGTGCGGCCGGTGCCCGTCCTCATGCTCACGGCCCGCGACGACGAGAGCGACATCATCGTCGGGCTCGGCGTCGGCGCCGACGACTACCTGACCAAGCCCTTCCGGATGCGCGAGGTCGTCGCCCGGGTCCGAGCCCTGCTGCGGCGGGTCGAGCGGGCGGCCGAGCTGGGTCGCAGCGACGACGGGCCGGTCCAGCACGACGGACTGCTCCTCGACGAGCGCACCCGACGCTGCACCGTCAGCGGTCACGCGGTGCACCTCACGCCGACCGAGTTCGACCTGATCACGCTGCTCGCCCGCGAGCCCGGAGTCGTTTTGCGCCGGGAACACATCGTCGCCGACCTGTGGGGCTGGGACGACGGGCTGGGACGCGGCAGCCTCGACAGCCACATCAAGTCCTTGCGCACCAAGGTGGGCGCGCACCGCATCCGCACCGTGCACGGCGTCGGCTACGCCCTCGACGACGGATCCGGGCAGTGAACCGCTCGCAGCCCCTCGCTGGGCTCAGCTCGATCCGCACCCGCCTGACCGTGCTCGTCGGCGCCAGCGTGCTCGTCGCCGCAGTAGTCGGCACGATCGGCACCGACGCAGGGGTCCCCCTGTGGCTCGGGCTGCCGGCGACCGTCGGCGTCGCCCTCGTCGTCACCCGGTGGCTCGCCTCGGGCATGACCACCCCGCTGCTGCAGATGACCGACGCCGCACAACGCATGGCGAAGGGGGACTACGCCGCAGCCATCACGACATCCAGCCAGGACGAAGTGGGTGTGCTCGCCCGCGCCTTCACCTCGATGGCCACCGAGCTCGAGCAGAGCGAGGAGCACCGTCGTCGCCTCGTCGCGACCGTCGCCCACGAGCTGCGCACCCCGCTGAGCGCACAGCAGGCCCTGCTGGAAAACCTCGCCGACGGTGTGACGCCCCCCGACGAGAGCACCCTGCGCGCAGCGCTGGCCCAGTCCGAGCGACTCGGCTCCCTCGTCACCGACCTGCTCGACCTGTCACGACCTGACGGACGCGGAGTCCCCTTCTCCCCCGGTCGAGTCCGCGTGCAGGACCTGCTCGACGAAGCCGTCGACGAGGCTGCCCTCCAAGGGCGCGGCGTCTCCCTCGTCGTCGACGTCGAACCCGTAGACCTCACCATCACCGGTGACCGGTCGCGCCTGGCCCAGGTCACCGCCAACCTGCTCGACAACGCCATCCGGCACAGCCCGAGCGGCGGCACGGTGACGATGACCGCCCGCACCGATGCCCACCAGTGGACCCTCACCGTCGCCGACGACGGGCCCGGCCTCTCGCCGGAGCGCGCCGAGCGCCTCTTCCACCGCTTCGGTCCCGGCGGGGACGGAGGGGGTGGCACCGGCCTCGGTCTGGCCATCGCCGCCTGGGTGGTCACCATGCACGGCGGGACCATCCGCGCGCTGCCTGCCGACGACGGCGCGCAGATCCGAATGACCTTGCCGCTCACCCCACCCAACTCCTCCCCTTCGCCCGCACCGCTGGCCACCGACCGGCCCGTGCCCACACCGACCCAGGAGAGCACCATGTCCGCGCAGCCCGTCCCCACCACACCTCCCCTTCGAGACGGCGCTGGCGCGCCTCCTCAGGGAGCGGTGCCCGCAGCGCCCCCTTCGCTCTCGCTGTCCAGGTGGTGGCCCGAGCGCACCACCGAGGGCCAGCCACAGCTGCTCGTCGCGGCTCTCGTGGTCGGCCTGCTCGCGGCGCTCCTGCTGCCCGACAACGACTTGGGCGTCGGTCTCCTCGTCGTGCTGGCCGCCGGCGGCGCCGCGCTGTGGCTGGCCTCGCCCCGCCGCACCACGCGGTGGTCGTGGTTCACCGCGGCGCTCGCCCTGCCGCTCGGGCTGACGACGATCGTGCGGGCCCACCCCGGCTTCGTCATCCTCGCAGTCCTCATGGCGGGGATCCTGGCGGCAGTGGCCTGCACCGACGCCCGGCGCGTCAGCGGCATGGTCGCCGCCGTGGTGGCCTGGCCCGCGTCCGCGCTGCGCGGTCTGCCTCTGCTCGACCGCACGATCCGCACACTCGCCCGGCAGGGCAAGGCCTGGTCGATCCTGCGCACCGCCGCGGTCAGTCTCGTGCTCCTCCTCGTCTTCGGCGGGCTCCTCGCCTCGGCCGATGCCGTCCTCGGCTCCTGGGCGTCGACGATCGTCCCCGACATCAGCGACATGTTCGTCTTCCGTGTCTTCACCCTCGTCTTCTTCACCGGCATCACGCTGACCGGGCTCTACCTCGCCATCAACCCACCGGCCGTCGACGAGCTGCAGGCACACCGACACACAACGGCACGAATCCCCGTGCGCGAGTGGCAGGTCCCGCTCGGTGTCGTCATCGCGGTCTTCGCCGTCTTCATCGCGGCCCAGGCAGCCGCGACCATCGGCGGGCACGACTACGTCATGCGCACGGCCGGTGTCACCTACGCCGAGTCAGCCCGTCAGGGATTCGGCCAGCTGACCCTGGCCACGGCTCTCGTCCTGCTCCTCATCGCCGGCGTGCGCTCGTGGGGCCGCGCCGACAGCGTCCGCGACCGCCGCACGATGACTGCGATGAACGCCGCCCTCTGCGTCCTCACCCTCCTCGTCGTCGCCTCCGCGCTGCGTCGTATGGCGCTCTACCAGGAGGCCTTCGGGTACACGACCCTGCGGGTCAACGTCGACGTCTTCGAGGTCTGGCTGGGCATCGTCGTCCTCGCCGTGCTCGTCTCCCTCTTCGTCGGTCGACGGTGGCTCGGCCGCACGGTCCTGGTGAGTGCCGCGGTCCTCGTCGCGGGCCTGTCGCTGGGCAATGTCAACGGCTTCGTCGCCGAGCGCAACATCGCGCAGTACGAGCAGACCGGAGAGATCGACTCCCTGTACCTGTCACAGCTGGGCGACGACGCCGTCCCCGCCATCCACGGGAGCGACCTGCCCGCGGAGCTGAAGGCGTGCGTCATCTCCCACGCCACGACCCGCGACGGCAACAGCGCCTGGCCGGAGTGGAACCTCGCCCGTTCCCGCGCGGACGACATCCGCGCGGACTACCCCCTTCGCCCCCGATGCATGCTGAGCAGCAGCGACCGACGCTGAGCGAAGGGAGGGTGGCGCGGGCCACGATGCGGGCTGGCCATCAAGCGGTCCGGTCACCCAGTAGTCTGCGACCCATGGCCATCAGCAAAGTCCTCATCGCCAACCGCGGCGAGATCGCCGTCCGCATCGCCCGCGCCTGCGCCGACGCCGGAGTCGGCTCCGTCGCCGTCTATGCCGAGCCCGACCGTGACGCGCTGCACGTCAAGGTCGCCGACGAGGCGTACGCGCTCGGGGGTCAGACCCCGGCCGACAGCTACCTCTTGCAGGACAAGCTCCTCGAGGTCGCCAAGGACGCCGGCGCGGACGCGGTCCACCCCGGCTACGGCTTCCTCGCGGAGAATGCCGAGTTCGCCCAGGCCGTCCTCGACGCCGGGCTGATCTGGATCGGCCCGAGCCCCGCGGCCATCGACGCCCTGGGCGACAAGGCCAAGGCCAAGCACATCGCCGTCAAGGCCAACGCCCCGCTGGCCCCCGGCACCAAGGACCCGGTCAAGGACGCCGACGAGGTCGTCGCCCTCGCGCAGGAGTTCGGCCTGCCGATCGCCATCAAGGCGGTCTACGGCGGTGGCGGTCGCGGCCTCAAGGTCGCCCGCACCATGGAGGAGATCCCCGAGCTCTTCGAGTCCGCCGTCCGCGAGGCCGTCACGGCCTTCGGCCGGGGCGAGTGCCTCGTCGAGAAGTTCCTCGACAAGCCGCGCCACGTCGAGACCCAGTGCCTCGCCGACCAGCACGGCAATGTCGTCGTCGTCTCCACCCGCGACTGCTCGCTGCAGCGCCGCAACCAGAAGCTCGTGGAGGAGGCCCCGGCCCCCTTCCTCACCGACGAGCAGAATGCTGAGCTCGTCCGCGCCTCCAAGGCGATCCTCAAGGAGGCCGGCTACGTCGGCGCCGGCACCTGTGAGTACCTCGTCGCCCAGGACGGCACGATCTCCTTCCTCGAGGTCAACACCCGACTGCAGGTCGAGCACCCCGTGTCCGAGGAGGTCACCGGGATCGACCTCGTCCGCGAGATGCTGCGCATCGCCGACGGCGAGGAGCTGGGCTACGACGACCCGATCGCCCGCGGGCACTCCCTCGAGTTCCGCATCAACGGCGAGGACGCCGGCCGCAACTTCATGCCGGCCCCCGGCACCGTCACCAAGATGACCGTGCCGACCGGCCCCGGCGTGCGCTGGGACGCCGGCATCGTCGAGGGAGACACCGTCGCCGGTGCCTTCGACTCGATGATCGCCAAGCTCATCGTCACCGGCTCCACCCGTGAGCAGGCCCTCGAGCGCTCCCGCCGCGCCCTGTCCGAGCTCGTGGTCGAGGGCATGCCGACCGTCGTGCCCTTCCACCAGACCATCGTGTCCGACCCGGCCTTCGCGCCGGCGGACGGCGCGCCCTTCAGCATCCACACCCGCTGGATCGAGACGGAGTTCGACAACCAGATCGCGCCCTACGGTGGCGAGGTCGGCGAGGCCGCCGAGGACGAGGGCGAGCGCCAGAAGATCACCGTCGAGGTCGGCGGCAAGCGCCTCGAGGTCGTCCTGCCGGGCGGTCTCTCGCTCGGTGGCGGCGGTGGCGCCGCCAAGAAGAAGGCTCCCAAGCGCTCCGGCGGAGGTGGCGGCGGCGCTGCGGCCTCCGGCGACAGCCTCACCGCGCCCATGCAGGGCACGATCGTCAAGATCGCCGTCGAGGAGGGCCAGGAGGTCGCCGAGGGTGACCTCATCGTCGTCCTCGAGGCGATGAAGATGGAGCAGCCGCTCAACGCACACAAGGCTGGCACGATCACCGGCCTGTCCGCCGAGGTCGGGGCCACCGTCAGCAACGGCGCGGTCATCGCCGAGATCAAGGACTGATGAGCGCCAGCACCCCGAGTATCGACGCCGCCCCCGCCACGCCCACCCGGCGAGGCGGGGGCGGCGTCGTCATCGCCGTCCTCGCCCTGTGCGGCACCGTCGTCTCGCTCCAGCAGACGATGGTGCTGCCGCTCGTGCCCGACCTGCCCGACCTCATCGGCACCAGCACCGGCAATGCCTCGTGGATGATCACCGCGACCCTGGTGGCGGGCGCCGTGGCCACCCCGGTCATCTCCCGCATGGCCGACATGTACGGCAAGCGCCGGATGATCCTCGTGACCCTGGCGATCGTCGCGCTCGGCGCACTCGTGGGTGGTCTGTCCACCTCGCTCCCCTTCCTCATCCTCGCCCGGGCACTGCAGGGCATGGGCATGGCGCTCGTGCCCATCGGCATCGCGACGATGCGTGATGAGCTGGAAGCGGAAAAAGTCCCGCTCGCCGTCGCCCTGATGAGCGCGACCCTGGCCATCGGGGCGGGGGTCGGCCTGCCGCTCGGGGGCTACCTCGCGCAGGCCTTCGACTGGCACGTCGTGCTCTGGCTCCCCGGCCTGCTCGCGCTGCTGATGATCGTGCTGGTCCTCATGACCGTGTCGGAGTCGGCCGTGCGCACCTCCGGCGCCTTCGACGTCCGTGGCGCCGTACTCCTCAGCCTGGCCCTCGTCCTGCTGCTCCTCGCCGTCTCCAAGGGTGCCGACTGGGGGTGGGTCGATGCCCGCACGCTCGGCTGCCTCGCTGCCGGGGTGACGTTGATCGCCGTCTTCATCCCGCTCGAGCTGCGCATCCCCAACCCGCTCGTCGACATCCGCACGGCAGCGCAGCCGGTCATCCTGGCCGCGAACACCATCTCGGTCTTCATGGGCTTCGCGATGTTCGTCAACATGCTCGTGTCGACGCAGCTGTTGCAGACACCCAAGGACACCGGCTACGGCCTCGGCCTCGACGCCCTTCACGCCGGACTGTGGATGGCCCCGTCGGCCGTTGCCTTCGGCGTGCTCGCGCCGGTCTCGGGGTGGATCACCCGACGTTTCGGACCCGAGATCGCCATCGCCGCAGGCGCCGCGATCATGGCGGTCTCCTACCTGGCCCGCATCCCCTTCAGCGACACCATCCCGCTCGTGGTCATCGGCACCATCGTCGTCACGATCGGTACGGCACTCGCCTACTCGGCCCTCCCGACGCTGATCATGCGCTCGGTCCCCGTGACCGAGACGGCCGCGGCCAACGGCCTCAACACGCTGCTGCGCTCCGTCGGCACGTCGACGGCCAGCGCCGTCACCGCCGCAGTCCTGGCGGCAACGATCACGTCAACCACCAAGGGCTACCCGACCTTCGGCGCCCTGAGCACGATGTTCGTCCTCGCAGCGGCGGCATCAGCGGTGAGCGTCGTGCTCATCCTCCCCTTCCTGCGCCGGCGCGCGGCCGAGGGCGACACCCAGTCCACGGAGACACTGACCGTCGACCACGTCGTGCGCGGCAAAGTCGTGGACGCACAGGGGGCGGGTCTCGCTGGCGCGGTCGTCACCGTCATGGGCGGCCGCGGCAGCCACATGGACTGGTCACGCAGCGACTCCGCGGGCGACTTCAGCGTCGCCACGGCTGGCCCGATCCGCCACCTCTTCGTCGTCTCGGCGGTGGGCTGGTCGCCGGCGTCCTTCTACGTCGATCTCACCGACGACCGCCACCTCGCCCCCTTCGTCATGGCGGAGCGGCTCACCGTCACCGGCGAGGTCACGGACGCACTCAAGCACCCCGTGGCCGATGCCTCGGTGGTCATCACCAAGCGCAGCGGCGGATCGGTCTCTTGGGTTCGCACGGACGACACGGGTCGCTACACGCTGCCGCTGCCCAAGGAAGGCGTCTACGACCTCACGGCGGTCGACCGCGACACCGGGGCGACCCACAGCCACATCCTGGCGGTGGGCGGCCGCTCGGCGACGATCGATCTGCAGCTTTCGCTACTCCAGCAGGTTCAGCCGGGGAGCACTCCGCCGCCGGTCGAGTCGGACTGACCGCTCTCGCTGGGCGCAGTGTCCTGCTTGGGTGCAGGCGCCTGCGGCTTCGGCGCCGGCGCACCCGCGTCCTCGGGAGCCGGCGTCGTGTCCTCGGCTGCCGTGTCCTCCGGCAGCCCGAGCTTGTCCTCGACGAAGTCGCCGGCCTTCTCGATCAGCGACCCGAACTTGCCACCGGTGCGCCGGTTGGCCGCCTCCTGGACCTTGTCGATCGCGCTGCGCGCCTTGTC
>JAKDKQ010000516.1 GCA_030453295.1 Janibacter sp. | reverse complement strand
CCTTCTCATTGCGAACGAGACGCGCTACCAACTGCGCCACAGCCCCAAGAACGACCGCAACCATAACACCGGGAGGGCGCGCCTCGACAATTCGAGGTCCGAAGTCGGGCCCACGGGCCGAGGCCGGCGAGCGGGGCGAAACTCGATCCCGCCCAGAGCCGCCCACCCCGCCTGAGCAGTTGGATTCTGCGCGGTGGAGTCACAGCGGGTCGAGGTGCCAGGGACCCCACCATTCGGTCGCTGTTACCTCGAACCAGCGGGCGAAGGGGGGTCAGCCCCAACCGGCGATGGCTGGCAGGTCCTCGTCCTCGACGTCGATGACCTGCGGGACCTCAGGGTCCACACCGGCAGGCGCAACGGGGACAACGGGCTGCGGGGTCGGCTCGGGCCGGTGGGCCGCAGCCTTCATCGTGTACATCGGCCGAGGAACGGGGGTCGGCTCCCATGTCCCGGGCTCGAGGGGCCCCGAGGCGACGGGCGCCTCGTCGATGGCCACCTCGGCCACCGGGGTGGTGGCCGCGACGTCGTAGATGCGCTCGGCCGTGCGGCGCGGCGCCTGCGTGGGTGCAGCAGTCTCGACTCGCTGGGAGCGTGGTGCGCTCGGCTGCGCAGTCCGCCGGCGCTCGACGCGGGCACGACCGCGCGCCTCACGCTGCGCCTGCACCGCCTGGCGCAGCCACCCGAAGGCGGCCACGGTCCCGACGAGCCAGGCGACGCCGACCCACCAGGGCAGCGGGCCGAAGGCCGCGACGAGCACGACCACGGGCAGGAGCACGAGCATCGTGAGCAGGGTCAGGCCGCGCACCTGGCGCGAGGCGCCGACGACGGGCTCGACCATGCGAGCGCGAGGGGAGGCCCCCGCGTGCTTGACCGTCACCTCGGGGCGCGCGGCGCGTGCCGGTGCGACGGAGTAGGAGCGCGGGGTGGGCTCAGCGATCTCACGACGCAGCCGGTGGTCGTCAAGCACCCGCATCGCTGCGGAAAATCGGTCGACGGACCGCACGGTGGAGAGGTGGTCGCGGCGCTTGATCCAGTACTGGAGCAGATAGACAGCCCAGATCGCCACGACAAGGACGAAGATGAGGCTGCTCGGCTGCACGAGGCCAACGCTAGGAGGCCGGAGGCTCTGGGTGGCGCAGGCTACTCGGTGTGTCGCGCGCGTGACTGATGTTGTTGATGTGAAAGTCGTGCCAGCAGCCCTCCGGGACCGAGATCCTCGGCCACGACGGCGAAGGAGCGGTGGTCGCGCCAGGCCCCGTCGATGTGCAGGTAGTCACGACGGACGCCCTCATCACGCAGCCCGAGCTTGGCCGCCACCGCCAGGCTGGGCGCGTTGTCGAGGCGGATCTCCACCTGGATCCGGTGCAGCGCACGGCCGTTCGGGTCCATGAGGTGGTCGGCCAGCACCGCGACCGCCGTCGGCGCGAGGCCCCGACCAGCGACCTCGTGCCCGACCCAGTACCCGATGCTCCCGGACCGCAGCGCGCCCTCGACGATGCTGCTCGCAGCGACCATCCCGACGATCGCGTCGTCGACGACGATCACCAGGCTCAGCCCGCTCCCCGAGCGCATCTCCGCGTCGAGCGCCCGCACGTACCCGCGGAAGTCTGCGGCGATGTCCCGGCGAGGAGTGCCGCCGGGAGGGACCGTGGGGTCCCACGGTC
>JAKDKQ010000095.1 GCA_030453295.1 Janibacter sp. | reverse complement strand
GCGCAGGTCGCGCAGCTGCTGCGCGACGATCGCCGAGAGGTTGCCTCCGGCAGAGTCCCCGCACAGCGCGATCCGCTCCCGGTCGACGCCGTGGTCGGCGTGCTCGTGCAACCACCGCGTGACGTCGATCGCGTCGAAAGCGGCGGTGGGAGCACGGTGCTCGGGTGCCATCCGGTAGTCGACGCTCACGACCACCGCATCGAGCTCGGCCGCGAGGTGGGTGCACAGCGGGTCGTACATGGGTGTGGAGCCCTGCACCCAGCCGCCGCCGTGGAAGTACACGACGAGGGCGCGTCCCTCCCTTCGTCCTGATGGCGTGTACCAGCGAAGGGGGATCGACGCACCGTCACGGGCGGGAGCGCTGCCCTCGTCGATGGCCACGTCTGCGCGCACCCGACCGGTGATCCAGGAGAAGGGGGCCGACCTCGGGTACACCTTGGCCCTGGCCGCCTCGATGTCCTCCAGGGTGGCGTCGACGATCGACACCCGCCCGATGTTGTCGAGGAAGGTGGTCACCAGACCCACCAGGGGGGCCAGGCCGGGGTAGGGACGCTTCACGGGTGCTCCTGGTGCAGGTGGTGGGTGACCTCGGCGACGAGCTCGTCGAGTGCCGCGTGGGCGGCCGGGGCGAACCCCGGGAAGGTGATGAAGCCGTGCGGCGCACCGCGATAAGTCGTCGCGCGCACCTCGACGCCGGCGTCCTGCAGGGCGGCGGCGTAGGCCAACCCGTCAGGCCGAAGGGGGTCGTGCTCCGCCGTCTGGACGAGTGCCGGTGGCAGGCCGGTGAGCTCGCCGAGGGCGGGGGAGAGCAGCGGGTTGCGCTCGTCACCCTCGTCACCGAGGTAGAGGCTGCGGAAGGAACGCATCATGTCGGGCGTCAGCAGGACGAAGCGCCGGTCGGCCTCCTGCAGCGCCTCGACCTCCCGCTCGGTGAGGTCAGGTGCCGGATAGATCAGGGCCTGGTGCCGCAGTCCGTCGACGCCTTCGTCGCGCAGCTGCTGGGCCACCGCGGCGGCGAGGTTGCCGCCCGCCGAGTCCCCGGCGACCCCGACGGAGTCGGACCGGGCGCCGAGCTCGGCGGCGTGCTCGATGGCCCAGTGGGTCGCGTCGAGACAGTCGTGGACGGCCAGCGGGGCGCGGTGCTCGGGAGCCATCCGGTAGGCGACGGTGACCACGACGACCTGCGCGCGCGCCGCGACCGCCGTGCACCACGGGTCGTAGACGCCGATGTTGCCGATGACGAAGCCGCCCCCGTGGAAGTGCACGAGCAACGGAAGGGGGCCGTTCACGCCGTCCGGCCGGTGCACCCGGACCTTGAGCTCGTGACCGTCACGCGCGGTGATCCGCTGCGATGTCGAGATGACTCCGGAGGTCGGCGTGCCGAGGACCCACGTGTACGGCCGGCGCATCGGCAGGTTGCCGCGCATCCGGGACAGCTCCGCAGGGGTCATCTCCTCCGCGATCGCCGCCGACCGGGTCAGCCGGTCGAGCAACCGCGTGCGCCAGGGCATCCAAGGTCTTGTCACGGCCCCATTCCAGCATGTCCACCCCCGCCGGGTGGCTTCGAGGCTTGGCCGTGGACGGCCTCGCACCTCAGCCAACGTGGGAGGGTGGAGGCATGAGTGTGTGTCGGGTCATGGGCATCGAGACGGAGTACGGGATCGCGGTGCCGGGGCAGCCGTGGGCCAACCCGATGGCGGCATCGGGGGAGGTCGTGACGACCTACGCCCGGGCACATGGGCTGCGCGCCGGGCACGGCGCGTGGGACTACAGCGATGAGCACCCGCTGGTCGACGCGCGCGGGTTCGAGATGCCGAGGGCGCGGGCCGACATCTCCCAGCTGACCGATGCCGAGGACCCGTCCCTGGCCAATGTCGTCCTGGCCAACGGCGCCCGCCTGTACGTCGACCATGCGCACCCGGAGTACTCCTCGCCGGAGGTGACCTCGCCGCGTGATGCCATCGTCTGGGACCGGGCGGGTGAGCTGGTCATGCGCGAGGTGGTCGCGCGGCTGGCCCACCGCGAGCCGGGGATCAACCTCTACAAGAACAACACCGACGGCAAGGGGGCGTCCTACGGGACCCACGAGAACTACCTCGTGAGCCGGGTGACCCCCTTCGACCGCATCGTCTCGGGGCTCACGCCCTTTTTCGTCGCGCGCCAGGTGATGTGCGGTGCCGGGCGCGTCGGGATCGGGCAGGAGAGCGAGCGCGCGGGCTACCAGATCGCCTCGCGCAGCGACTTCTTCGAGGCGACCGTGGGTTTGGAGACGACCTTCAAGCGACCGATCATCAACACCCGCGACGAGCCGCACGCCGACCCCGACCAGTGGCGTCGGCTGCACGTGATCATCGGTGACGCCAACCAGGCGGAGGTCGCCAACCTTGTCAAGCTCGGCTCGACCTCGCTCGTGCTGCGGCTGATCGAGGCTGGCGCGATCGACCGCGACCTGGAGATCCTGCACCCGGTCGAGTCGCTCAAGGTGATCTCGCACGACCCCACGTGCCGGGCCGCCGTCCGGCTGCGCGACGGCCGCGACCTCACCGCCGTGCAGATCCTCACCGAGTACCTCGAGATGGCGACCGCCTTCGTCGAGCGCGAAGGGAGCGACCCCGCCACCGACGAGGTCCTGCACCACTGGGAGCGGCTCGTCAGTCTCCTCGCCGGCGACCCGATGGACGCGGCCGCGGACATCGACTGGGTCGCCAAGCTCGCTCTCCTGCAGCGCTACCGGGACCGCGACGGCCTCGCGTGGGACGACCACCGGCTCCGCGCCATCGACATCCAGTGGTCCGACGTCCGCCCCGACAAGGGCATCTTCCACACGCTCGAGGCCAGCGGGCGGATCACCCGCCTCACCTCCGACGAGGACGTGTCGGCCGCCGTGTCCACACCGCCGGTCGACACCCGCGCCTGGTTGCGTGGTCGCATCGTCGAGGCCTTCGGGCCGCAGGTCATCTCGGCCTCGTGGGACTCCGTCGTCCTCCGGCTGCCGCGCGCCGGCCGCGTCGCGCGCCTGTCCATGCTCGACCCGCTGGCCTTCGGCCGCGAGGCGACCGAGGCGCTGGTATCGGCAGGCGACATCGACGACCTCGTGGCGACCCTCGGGGCATAGGCTCTGGGCAGACCCCCTTCGGATAGGAGCAGCGATGGCGCAGGAGCAGATCCGACCCCAGTCCAGCGGTGGCGGCGACGACGCCCAGCCCGAGGACGGCTTCGGTCAGGTGGGCGCGACCAACACGGCCCGTGACGAGGACATCGACTCGGTGCTCGACGAGATCGACGGAGTCCTGGAGTCCAACGCCGAGGAGTTCGTCAAGGGCTTCGTGCAAAAGGGCGGTCAGTGAGCCGAGACCCCGCACAAGGACGACTGCCGGCGGCCTTCCTTGCCGCAGGCGGCTCATCCTTCACGGAGTTCGTGAGCCAGCACGACCCGGACCTGCTGCCCGGCGGGCGCGCGGTGCCGGCCACGCCGATGATCGACGTCCCGCACGGCACGACGATCGTCACCCTGACCTGCTCCGGTGGGCTCGTCATGGCGGGGGACCGCCGGGCGACGATGGGCAGCCTCATCGCCAACCGCGACATGCGCAAGGTCTTCGCCGCCGACGACCACAGCCTGGTTGGCATCGCCGGCGCGGCCGGTCCGGCGATCGAGATGATCCGCCTCTTCCAGGTCGAGCTCGAGCACTACGCCAAGGTCGAGGGCACCCTGATGTCCCTCGAGGGCAAGGCCAACCGCCTCGCCGCCATGCTGCGCGGCAACCTGGGCCTGGCCATGCAGGGCCTGTCCGTCCTCCCCGTCCTCGGTGGCCATGACGCCGGCAAGGCCGCGGGCCGGATCTTTTCCTACGACGTCACCGGTGGTTGCTACGAGGAGCAGGAGCACCACAGCATCGGGTCGGGCTCGCTCTTCGCCAGAGGCGCGCTCAAAAAGCTGTGGCAGCCCGACCTGGATCGGGCCGACGCGATCCGGGTGGCCCTCGAGGCGCTCTACGACGCGGCCGACGACGACTCGGCGACCGGCGGCCCCGACATGCACCGCCGCATCTGGCCGATGGTCGGGGTGGTCGACGCGGCAGGCGTGACCTTCGTCGAGGAGGCCGAGTGCGAGAGCATCGTCGCCGCGATCCTCGCCGACCGGCGCGAGGGGAGGAGCGCGCGGTGACCCAACCTCCCTTCTACGTCTCGCCCGAGCAGGTGATGGCCGACCGGGCCGACTTCGCCCGCGCCGGGATCGCCCGCGGCCGCTCCGTCGTCGTGATGGGCTACGACGAGGGCATCCTGCTCGTCGCCGACAACCCGAGCAGCCGCTCGCTCAACAAGATCGGCGAGATCTACGACCGCATCGCCTTCGCGGGCGTCGGCAAGTACAACGAGTTCGAAAACCTGCGGGTGGCCGGCATCCGCTATGCCGACCTGCGCGGCTACTCCTACGACCGCTCCGATGTCACGGCGCGCGGTCTGGCCAATGCCTACGCGCAGACCCTCGGCACCGTCTTCACCGAGGACCAGAAGCCCTACGAGGTCGAGATCGTCGTCGCCGAGGTGGGCGAGGTGCTGGCCGATGACCGCATCTACCGACTCACCTACGACGGGTCCGTCGCCGACGAGCACGGGTGGGTGGCCGTCGGCGGTGACAGCTCTCGGCTCAACGAGGCGCTCGGTGAGCGCTGGCGCCCGGGCCTGGACCTGCAGGACGCCTTCGCGCTGGCAGTGGACATCCTGTCCCTCCCTGCCGAAGGGGGCGACCCGACCGAGCGCATCGCCGACGAGGCCCTCGAGATGGCCGTGCTGGAGCGACACCGGACGCGACGCTGCTTCCGTCGGATCAGTGCCCCCCTTCGCGCAGACGGATAGCCTGCCGACGTGGAACGACGCATCTTCGGGATCGAGACCGAGTTCGGCATCACCGCCGTCACCGATGGCCAACGACGGCTGACGCCGGACGAGGTGGCGCGCTATCTCTTCCGCAAGGTCGTGACGTGGGGGCGATCGAGCAATGTCTTCCTGCCCAACGGCTCCCGTCTGTATCTCGATGTGGGCAGCCACCCCGAGTACGCGACCGCCGAGTGCGACGACCTGGTCACCCTCATCGCGCACGACCGCGCGGGCGAGCTGATCGTCCAGGACCTCGTCGATGACGCGCAGGCACGCCTCACGGAGGACGAGGTCGCCGGCGAGATCTACGTCTTCAAGAACAATGTCGACTCCGCGGGCAACTCCTACGGCTGCCACGAAAATTTCCTCGTCGCGCGCACCTCCACCTTCGGCGAGGTGACCGAGCGGCTGCTGCCCTTCCTCATCACCCGCCAGCTGATCGCGGGGACCGGCAAGCTGATGGCCGACGGGCGAGGGGGAGCCAGGTTTTCCGTAAGCCAGCGTGCGGACCACATCTGGGAGGGCGTGTCGTCGGCGACGACCCGCTCACGCCCGATCATCAACACGAGGGACGAGCCGCACGCGGACGCCGAGCACTACCGCCGCATGCACGTCATCGTCGGCGACTCGACGATGACCGAGACCACCACGCTGCTCAAGGTGGGCTCGGCACATCTCGTGCTGCGGATGCTCGAGGACGGGGTGGCCCTGCCGGACATGGCCCTGGACAACCCGATCCGGGCGATCCGTGACATCAGCCTCGACCGCACCGGCCGCACGCAGGTCAAGCTCGCCGACGGTCGACGGATGAGCGCCCTGGAGATCCAGGGCGAGTACCTTTCCCGGGCCAAGGACTACGCCGCCTGCGAGGGCATCGACGACGCCGTGAGCGTGCAGGTGCTCGACCTGTGGGAGCGCACCCTGGACGCCATCACCACCGACAACCTGGCCTCGGTCGGCACCGAGATCGACTGGGTCATCAAGTACCGGCTGCTCGACGCCTACGCCGCCAAGCACGGCCTCGACATCGCCGACCCGCGGTTGGCTCAGCTCGACCTCGCCTACCACGACATCGACCCTCGCCGTGGGGTCCACCACCTGCTCCAGCGGGCCGGCAAGATCGCGCGGGTCGTGACCGACGAGGACATCGCCGCGGCCGTCGACACGCCGCCGCAGACGACTCGGGCTCGGCTGCGTGGCGAGTTCGTGCGCACGGCCCGTGAGCACGGCCGCGATGTCACGGTCGACTGGGTGCACCTGAAGATCAACGACGAGGCGCAGCGCACCGTCTTGTGCAAGGACCCCTTCGCCGCAGTGGACGAGCGGGTGGACCGGCTGCTGGCCATCCTCGCTGCGCCACGAGGTCTGCGCGGACCCTGAGTCAGGCGATGTCCAGACTCCGTGGTTAGGGTGATCCGGCCAGAGTGTCCCCGAACCATCGAGGTTGATCGTGCCCCAGAAGGCCACCCGTCTGACCGCAGCCGTCGCGGCGTCCGTCGCCGCGCTGCTCACGCTGAGCGCCTGTGGCGGCGACTCCGAGTCGGACCCCACGAGCGCGGCGAGCGATCCGTCGGCATCGGCCTCGTCGTCCGAGCCGTCGCCGGTCACCCTGGCCGACCCCAAGCCGGAGGATGCCAAGGCGGTCAAGGACATCAAGGTCACGCAGGCCTCGGGCAAGAAGGCCCCCAAGATCACGATCAAGGACACGCCGCTCACGGTCAGCGAGACCACCCGCACGATCCTGGACGAGGGCACGGGCGAAGACGTGCCGGACACCGGATTCGTCGAGGTCGACCTGGCGATGTACTCCGGCAAGGACGGCAAGATGATCGCCGACTCGGAGACCTACTCGAGCGGACCGATCGTGCTCGCCATGGAGACCCAGGGCGCGCTGCCGGGGCTGATCAAGTCGATCAAGGACCAAAAGGTCGGCTCCCACGGCGTGGCCGTCATGCCGCCCAAGGATGTCTTCGGTGAGCAGGGCGCGCCGCAGTACGGCGTCGACGGCAAGGACAGTCTCGTCCTGGTCTACGACGTGCGCGGTGTCATGCCGACCGAGGCCGAGGGCACCAAGGTCTCCCCGCCCAAGGGCCTGCCCACGGTCAAGGTCAACAAGGACGCCCCTGCCGACATCACCATCCCCAAGGACGTCAAGAAGCCCAAGAAACTGGTCCAGCACAAGCTCATCGAGGGCAAGGGAAAGACCCTCAAGAAGGGCGATCAGGTCTACGTCAACTACACCGGCGTGACCTTGGACGACGGCAAGATCTTCGACACCACCTTCAAGGAGGGGCGCGGCACCTACGCCTTCGGTCTGGGGGTGCAGCCCTCCATCCCGGCCTGGGACAAGTCCCTCGTGGGTGCCACCGTCGGTGACCGACTCCTGCTCGTCGTGCCGTCCAAGGAGGGCTATGGCAAGGAGGGCTCTCCGGATGGCACCATCAAGCCCAACAAGGACCTGGTCTTCGTCGTGGACATCCTCGGCGCCTACTGATCCCACCCCCCCCCCCCCCCCCCCCACCGGGACCCCAAAACCAGTTGCCCCCCCCCCCCCCCCCCCCCCCCACCCCAAACGCCCGGGGGGGGGGGGGGGAG
>JAKDKQ010000515.1 GCA_030453295.1 Janibacter sp. | reverse complement strand
CGATGTCGTAGACGATCTGGCTGACGAAGAAGCTCGACCCGGCCCGCTGCTTGGTGAGCAGTCGTTCGTGCTCGTCGCCGCGGATCGCGTGCCGCTCGGGGATCGTCACGCTGCCCAGCGGCAGGCTCGGGCGCACCTCGCGGTGCAGCTCGAGGGCGCGGGTGAGGGTCGTGCGCACCTGCGCGTCGCTGCTCGAGGCGCCGACGAAGACGGTGAGCACGTTGTCCGGGGCGGTAGAGAGCCACCGGCTCAGCTCGTCCTGGTCGTACTTGCCCACCGCGCGGTAGATGATGGCCGGCCGGTCCCAGCGGCCCAGCTGCTCGCACAGGTAGGCGCCGGGGTCGAGCATCGCGGCGAAGGGGAAGGGGCGGGGCTGGTCGGTCCGCTCGGCCTCGTCGGCGATGTCGTAGAGCACGAGGGCGTCGACCGGCAGGGCCTCGACCCGGGCCAGCGTGCGCTCGGCGATCTCCGCGATGCGCTCAGGACTCGTCTCGGCGCGGGGCGGGGTGAGACCGAAGAGCAGGACCTCGCGCGGGTTGCGGGCGAGCGCGGGGAAGGCTCCGGGGGACGGGACGTGCGCCTGGGACCTGGGCTGCTCCATGGGGGCACGCTAACCGCCGGCCCGGCGACGACGTGACGGTGTCCGCCCTTCGTCCCCGGCTTGTGGGACTGGTCACTGCGTGGGGCTGGTTAGGCTCAGCCCGAGCACTCGGCACCCCTCGAAGGAGAAGCATGCAGATCAAGGACACCGCAGCCATCGTCACCGGTGGGGCCTCCGGCCTCGGCGCAGCCACCGCCGCCGCGCTGGCAGCCCAGGGGGCGAAGGTCTTCGCCTTCGACCTGCCCGCCGGCATCGAGGGCGCCCCGCAGGTGGACGGCGTCGAGTACGTCGCGGTCGACGTCACCGACCCCGAGCAGGTCCAGGCCGCGGTCGACACCGCCGCCGGTGCCGGCGTGCCGCTGCGCACCGTCGTCAACTGCGCGGGCATCGGCCCGTCGATGCGCATCCTCGGCAAGAAGGGCCCGCACGACCTGGCCCTCTACGCCAAGGTCGTCCAGATCAACCTCATCGGGTCCTTCAACGTGCTGACGCTCGCTGCGGAGAAGATCTCGCAGACGCAGGCCCTCGAGGACGGTGCGCGCGGCGTCATCATCAACACCGCCTCGATCGCGGCCTACGACGGTCAGGTCGGCCAGGCCGCCTACGCCTCGAGCAAGGGCGGCGTCGTCGGGCTCACCCTGCCCGCCGCCCGCGACCTCGCCCAGCACGGCATCCGCGTCCTGACGATCGCCCCCGGCATCGTCGAGACCCCGATGCTCGCGACCGTCTCGGACGAGTTCCGTGAGGGCCTGGCCGCAGGCGTGCCCTTCCCCAAGCGTCTGGCCCGCCCCGACGAGTACGCCCAGCTCGCCCAGATGATCATCGAGCACGACTACCTCAACGGCGAGGTCATCCGCATGGACGGCTCGCTGCGCATGGCCCCGCGCTGACCGCTCGCTCCCGCTCTGTCCCCCTGCTCCCCTTGGTCGCGGACGCAGGGCTGGAGTGGCCCTAAGGAAAAGCCCGGACGGCTCTCCCTTCGTCTCGCGAGATGAGGGAGGGGTCCGGGCTTTCCCATGAGTCGGGCCACCCCCAGCCTGCGTCCGCTGCTGAGGCTCCCTGAGGAGG
>JAKDKQ010000094.1 GCA_030453295.1 Janibacter sp. | reverse complement strand
CCGAGGTCGAGGGTGGCCTGGATGAGGGTGCGCACGTGCGGGTCGCTGTCGTCGACACCCAGGTGGGTGACCGCGAGGTCATGCACCGACCGCGCGAACCGCCGCTCCAGCGGCGCGATGACCTCGCGCATCTGCTCGTCGGCCGCCGCCGCGGTCCACGCGTGCAGCGCAGCGCGGAAGAGCTCGCCGTTGTAGGTCTCCATGAGGGTGGCGACGACGCTCTGCACGCGCGCGGCACCGGTCGTCGTGGGGGGAGGCAGCGCCTCGATCTGGCGCCGCCGCTCTTCGAAGACGTACTCCAGGGCCGCGACGACGAGCGCCTCCCGGGTGGGGAAGTGGTGCTGCAGAGCGCCCCGACTGATCCCCGCCTCGGCAGCGATGACCGCCACGGTGGCGTCTGCCCACCCGCGCTCGGCGAGGCAGTGGACGGTCGCCTCGAGGAGCCGCTGCCGGGTGATCCGACTGCGGTCCTGCTTGGGCTCGGTGACCGTCCGTGCAGAGGTCATCAGCCGGCCCACCGCGGGGCGCGCTTCTCCTTGAACGAGAGCATCCCTTCGCGCGCCTCCTCACTGACGAAGAGGCGCGCGGACTGCGCGGCGACGCGCTCACGGTGCGTGTCGATGGAGGCGATGACCTCATGGGTGACCAGTGCCTTGGTCTCGCGCAACCCCTGGGGAGAGCAGGCGCCGAGGTCCGCGGTCAGGGTTGCGATCGCGACATCGAGCTCGTCGGTCCCACCCACGGCCTGCGTGACCAGACCCATCCGGGCGGCCTCGGCGACGTCGAATTTCGACCCCGTGAGGAACCATCGCGACGCGGCGCGCGGGTCCAGTCGCGGCAGGACCGTCAGCGAGATCACCGACGCGGCGAGCCCCAGGCGCGACTCGGTGAGCGCATAGGTCGAGGCCTGGCTCGCGATGACGATGTCGCACGCACCGACCAGACCCATGCCACCGGCGCGCACGTGCCCGTCGATCCGGCCGATCACCGGCTTGGGCAGCGCCACGATCGCCCGCAGCAGGTCGACGAGCTGGTTGGCGCGCTCCAGCGCCGGGTCGTCGGCGGTGTTGCTGCTGGCCTCGGACAGGTCGGCCCCGGCGCAAAAGGTGTTGCCGGTGTGGGTGAGCACCACGCAGCGCACCCCGTCGTCCGCCTCGGCCGTGGCCAGCCCCTCGAGCACCTCGCGGACGAGCTGGTCGGAGAGCGCATTGCGGTTGTGGGGTGAGTCCAGGGTGATCGTCAGGACGCCAGCGGCGCTGTCGGTCGTGACCCGGGGTCCCTGCGATGCGCTCATCCTGCGTCATTCCTCTCGTCGGTCTCGAAGCCCTCGTCGTCACCGACGACGGCGAGCGTGACGCCTTGGTCGACCTGCTGGCCGACCGTGGCTGCCACCTGGATGACGGTACCGGCCGCGGGGGCCGACACCGTGTGCTCCATCTTCATCGCCTCGAGCGTGAGCATCGGCGCTCCCGCCTCGACGAGATCACCGACGGCGACGTGGACAGCGATGATCGTGCCCGGCATGGGGGCGACGAGCGCCCCGGCGGGTGCCTGCGCGGCCGGGTCCACGTACCGCGGCAGCAGTCGCAGCGTCCGCGAGCCGAGCGCCGAGTCGACGACGACGGACTCCTCGTCACCGGCGAGCCACGCCACGGCGAAGCGGCGCCGCACGCCGTCGAGGTCGAGGACGACGCCCCGCGCGCTCGCCTCGACGAGCGAGACCTCACCGACGGACGAAGGGAGCGACTCCAGCTGGAGCCCGTCGCGTCCGACCCGGTGGCCGACACGGACCTCCTCCTCTCCGTGGGCGAAGGTGCGCCGCTGGAAGGTCGAAGGCACATTGCGGTACCCGCTGCTCACCGCACCCACGAAGCGGCGACGCGCCACCTGACGGGCACCGTCCGCGACGGCGGCGACGAGCGCGGCCAGGTCGGGGGAGAGCGCGGCGTCCTGCGTCAGCGCCGTGGGGTCGTGGCGCTCGTAGAAGCCGGTGTCAGCGGTGCCCGAGAGGAACTCCTCGTCGGTCAGG
Organism: Janibacter sp.; assembly: GCA_030453295.1. GTDB lineage: Bacteria > Actinomycetota > Actinomycetes > Actinomycetales > Dermatophilaceae > Janibacter. The sequence goes on along the minus strand of JAKDKQ010000094.1, from coordinate 5,468 downwards.
CTCGCGACGAGCAGGTCGCGGTTGGTCGTGATGCCGTGGATCCGGCTGTGCCGCAATGCCGCTGCGAGCTCGCGAGCCGCCTCCTCACGGGTAGGGGCGCGGGCGATCACCTTGGCGAGCATCGCGTCGTAGTGGGTGCCGACGACCGAGCCGGTCTCGACACCGGAGTCCAGCCGCACGCCGTGCTCCGACGCGACCTCGAAGCGCGTCGCCACACCGGGGACCTCGATCGCGGCGATCGTGCCCGTCTGCGGGCGCCAGTCGTCGTTCGGGTCCTCCGCGTACAGGCGTGCCTCGATCGACCATCCCCGGGTGACCGGCTCCTGCTCGGGGAGGGACCTCCCTTCGGCCATGTCGATCTGCAGACCGACGAGGTCGGTGCCGGTGACGGACTCGGTGACCGGGTGCTCGACCTGGAGGCGGGTGTTCATCTCGAGGAAGAAGAAGGACCCGTCCGGCAGCGCGAGGAACTCGACGGTGCCGGCGCCGCGGTAGCCGACCGACATGGCCGCGTCGCGACCGGCGCGCAGCAGGCTCTGGCGCATCTGCGGACCGACCTGCTCGACGAGGGGGGAGGGGGCCTCCTCGATGACCTTCTGGTGCCGACGCTGCAGCGAGCACTCGCGCTCGCCGAGCGTCCACACGGTGCCGTGCGCGTCGGCCATGACCTGCACCTCGACGTGGTGCCCGGCCTCGAGGTAGCGCTCGACGAAGACCGTCGGGTCGCCGAAGGCGGAAGCCGCCTCGCGGGAGGCCGAGGCCACGGCCTCGTCGACCTCGGCGAGAGTGCGCACGACGCGCATGCCGCGGCCACCACCACCGGCCGAGGCCTTGACGAGCACCGGCAGGTGCTCCTGCGCGACCTCCTCGGGAGCGAGACGCTGCAGGACCGGGACCCCGGCGTCGGCCATGCGCTGCTTGGACTCGACCTTGCTGCCCATGACACGGATGGCCTCGGGGTCGGGGCCGATCCACGTCAGGCCCGCGGCGATGACCTGCTCGGCGAAGTCGGCGCTCTCCGACAGGAAGCCGTAGCCGGGGTGGATCGCGTCGGCACCGGCGCGCTGGGCGGCCCCGATGACGAGGTCACCGCGCAGGTAGGTGTCGGACGGTGCACTGCCGGGCAGGCGGACGGCGGCATCGGCCTCGCGCACGTGCGGGCTGTCGGCGTCCGCGTCGGAGAAGACGGCGACCGTGGCGATACCCCGCGCACGGCAGGTCGCGAAGACGCGTCGGGCGATCTCGCCGCGGTTGGCCACGAGGATGGAGCGGATCGGGGTGGTGGGGCTCTGCTGGCTCATGCTGCTCCTCACATCCGGAAGACGCCGAAGGACGACGTCCCCTCGACCGGTGCGGTGTGGATGGCGGACAGGGCGATGCCCAGGACGTCCCGGGTGTCGCGGGGGTCGATGATCCCGTCGTCGTAGACGAGTCCGGAGAGGACCATCGGCAACGCCTCGGCGGTGATCTTGCCCTCGATGAAGGCACGCATCGCCTGGGCGCCCTCCTCGTCGAAGGGCTTGTCCTGCGCGAGGGCGGAGGCCTTGGACACCGAGTAGGCGACATCGGCCAGCTGCTGGGCGCCCATGACGGAGGAGCGCGCGGAGGGCCAGGTGAAGACGAACCGGGGGTCGTAGGCACGGCCGCACATCCCGTAGTGCCCGGCGCCGTAGGAGTTGCCGAGCAGCACCGAGATGTGGGGGACGCTCGAGTTGGACACCGCGTTGATCATCATCGCGCCGTGCTTGATGATGCCGCCCTGCTCGTACTCCTTGCCGACCATGTAGCCGGTGGTGTTGTGCAGGAAGAGCAGCGGGGTGTTGCTGCGGTTGGCCAGCTGGATGAACTGGGTCGCCTTTTGCGACTCCTCGCTGAAGAGCACGCCCCGGGCATTGGCGAGGATCCCGACGGGGAAGCCGTGCAGCTGCGCCCACCCGGTGACCAGGGACGAGCCGTAGAGCGGCTTGAACTCGTCGAAGTCGCTGTCGTCGACGATCCGGGCGATGACCTCACGCGGGTCGAAGGGGGACTTCAGGTCCGGCGGGACGATGCTCAGCAGGTCCTCGGCCGGGTAGCGCGGCGGCTTCGGCTCGGCCGTCGCGGGACCGGCCGCCTTGCGGTGGTTCAACCGGGAGACGATGTCGCGGCCGATCCGGATCGCGTCCTGCTCGTCGCGGGCGAAGTGGTCGGCGAGCCCCGAGACGCGGGCGTGCATGTCGGCGCCGCCCAGGGACTCCTCGTCGGACTCCTCACCGGTGGCCGCCTTGACGAGCGGGGGACCGGCGAGGAAGACCTTGGACTGCTCCTCGATCATCACGACGTGGTCGCTCATGCCCGGCAGGTAGGCGCCGCCGGCGGTGGAGTTGCCGAAGACCAGCGCGATCGTCGGGATGCCCTCGCGTGAGAGTCGGGTGAGATTGCGGAAGATCGCACCGCCGGGGATGAAGATGTCCTTCTGCGTCGGCAGGTCGGCCCCGCCGGACTCGACGAGGGAGATCACCGGCAGCCGGTTGGCCAGCGCGATCTCGTGCATGCGCAGCGACTTCTTCAACGACCACGGGTTGCTCGCGCCGCCCTTGACCGTCGGGTCGTTGGCGACGACGAGGCACTCCACGCCGGAGACCAGGCCGATGCCGGCGACGACCGAGCCGCCGATCGTGAAGTCCGAGCCGTAGCCGGCGAGGGACGCCAGCTCGAGGAAGGGGGACTCCAGGTCGAGGAGGAGCTCGATGCGTTCGCGGGCGGCGAGCTTGCCGCGGCCGTGGTGCCGGGCCATGTACTTGTCACCACCACCGGCGACGGCCTTGGCCACCTCGACGTCGATCTCCGCGAGCTGCTCGCGCATCGCCGTCGCGGCCGCCTGCGCCTCCGGGGAGGTCAGGTCGAGCGTGCTGCTGAGGATCGTCATGCCACCAGTCCCAATCGTCGTGCGGCCATCTGGCCCAGGATCTCGACGGTGCCCCCGCCGATGCCGAGGATGCGCATGTCGCGGTACTGCCGCTCCACCTCGCACTCGGCCATGTAGCCCATCCCGCCGAAGAGCTGGACTGCCTGGTGAGCGACCCATTCGCCGGCCTGCGTCGCGGTGTTCTTGGCGAAGCAGACAGCCGGGATGAGGTCCGTGAGCGGCTCGCCGTCCTCGAAGCGGTCGACGAGAGCGCGCGTGTAGGTGCGGGCGACGTCGATGCGCGAGGTCATCTCGACGAGCGTCGACTGCACGGTCTGCCGGGCGATGAGCGGCTCGCCGAAGGTCTCCCGGTCGCGGCACCACTGCGTCGCCAGGTCGAGGCAGCGCTGCGCCTGCGAGTAGGCCTGCGCGGCGATCGCGATCCGCTCGGTGAGGAAGGCGCTGCCGATGAGCAGGAAGCCGGCGTTCTCCGGGCCGATGAGGTGGTCCGCCGGGACCCGCACGTCGGTGTAGGACAGCTCCGCGGTGTCGGAGGAGCGCCAGCCCATCGTGTCGAGCTCGCGGGTCACCTGGAAGCCGGGGGTGTCGGTCGGGACGACGATGAGCGACAGGCCGCGGGCGCCGGGGTTGTCGGCGCCGCCGGTGCGCACCGCGGTCGTGACGAAGTCGGCCCGCACGCCCGAGGTGATGTAGGTCTTGGCGCCGTTGATGACGTACTCGTCACCCTCACGCCGCGCGGTCGTGCGCAGGTGGCCGACATCGGATCCGCCACCGGGCTCGGTGATGCCCAGGGCGCCGATCATCTCGCCGGCCAGGGTCGGAGCGACCCACCGGTCGATCTGCGCCTGGTCGCTGGCCGTGACGATGTGCGGGCAGGCGATGCCGGCGGTGAAGAGGGAGGCGTAGACGCCGCCGGCCCCGCCGGCCTCGTGGAAGGCCTCGGTGACGGTGACGGAGGCCCGCTGGCCGGCGCCGCCGCCGCCTGCGGTCTCGGGGAACCCGACACCGATGAGACCGAGGTCCCCGGCGGTGCGGTGCAGCTCGCGCGGGATCCGGCCCACGCGCTCCCACTCGTCCTGGTGCGGCAGGACCTCACGACGGACGAGCTGCGTCGTCGTGTCGCGCAGCGCCCGCATCTCGTCGGACTGCCACTCGCGGTGACTCATCGCTCCTCCACGGAGACCAGGGACTCGGGGATGTCGACGTGCCGGGCGCGCAGCCACTCCGCCAGCCCCTTGGCCTGCGGGTCGAAGCGGGCGTTGTAGGCGACGCCCTCACCGAGGAGGCCCTCGATGACGACGTTGATGGCGCGCAGGTTGGGCAGCGCGGTCACGGTCACCGGCAGGTCGGCAGTCTCGGGGAGCAGCTCGCGGACGCGCTCAGGGGTGAGCAGTGCACGAAGCCACTGCCACCCGGCGTCCCCGGTGTCCTCGCGCACCCAGACCCCGACATTGGCATTGCCGCCCTTGTCGCCCGAGCGGCCCCCGGCGATGGTGCCGAGGGGGGCCCGGACGGTCGCCGCGGTTGGGGCCTGGACCTGGGGCCTGGTCTGGGGCTGAGCCGAAGGGGGGTCCGTCAGCGGCTCGAGCGCGCGCGTCGTCGTCGGCGCCGGGATGGACTCGACCCTCCCGTCGTCGAGGACCACCTCGTGCTGCGGGATCCCCTGTGGCACATGGCCGGCGGTGAAGACGCCGTAGGGCGTCGCCGCCGACGGGGGCGCGGTGGTGTGGAAGCCCGGGTAGGAACCGAGCGCGATCTCGATGGCCGCGTTGGAGAAGGGACGACCGACGACCGTGGGGTCGGCGTCGCGGGCGACGACAGTGAGCATCGCGGCACCCTGCTGCTGGGTGGCCGGGTCCTCGTGGTCGGTTCGGGCGAGTGTCCACGTCAGCTCGTCGGGCGAAGTGGTCAGGGCGTGCTCGAACTGGCGCCGCACGAGCTGCGCCTTGGCCTCGATGGCCAGCCCGGTGAGCACCATCGTCATCTCGTTGCGGAAACCACCGAGGGAGGTCAGCGACACCTTGAGGTCCGGCGGGGGAGCCTCGCCGCGGACCCCGCTGATCGACACCCGGTCCGTGCCCGCCTGCCGAAGGGAGATCGAGTCCAGTCGCGTCGTGACGTCCGGGCCCGCGTAGCGCGCGTCCTGCACCTCGTAGAGCAGCTGGCTGGTCACGGTGTCGACCGTGACGGTGCCCGCGGTGCCGGGGTGCTTGGTGATGACGCTCGACCCGTCACGAAAGATCTCGGCGATCGGGAAGCCCGGGTGAACCAGGTCGCTCACCTCGGTGAAGAAGGCGTAGTTGCCGCCGGTCGCCTGCGTCCCGCACTCGATGACGTGGCCGGCAGCCGTCGCGCCCGCGAGCGCGTCGTGGTCCTCGCGTCCCCACCCGAAGTGGGCGATGGCCGGCCCGACGATGACCGAGGCGTCGGTGACGCGACCGGTGACGACGATGTCGGCGCCGGAGGCGACGGCGCGGGCGATGCCGAAGCCGCCGAGGTAGGCGTGGGCGCCCAAGGGCGCGCCCAGGCCGAGGTCGGCCGCTCGCGGCCCGAGGTCGTC
>JAKDKQ010000514.1 GCA_030453295.1 Janibacter sp. | reverse complement strand
GGGTCGTCGAGACCGTCGTCAAGCGGGGGTACCGGCTGGCGCTGGCCTGAGGCAATCCGGTTGCGCTGCGCCGCTGCCTGCCCGAGGGTGCTGGGATGACCTCCCGCATCTCGCACACCACCCTCGACTGCACCGACGCCTACGCCCTCTCCGAGTGGTGGAAGGGGGTCATCGGCTACACCGACGTGCCGGGCGACCCCAACCTGCCGGGCCACGAGGAGTGCATGCTCGTGGACCCCGCGACCGGCCACCGGGTGCTCTTCATCGAGGTCCCGGACCCGACGCCCGGGAAGAATGCGATGCACTTCGACCTGCGGCCGACCGACGGGACCCAGGCAGAGGAGGTCGACCGGCTGCTCGCCCACGGCGCCACCCTCCACGACGACCTCCGGGGGCAGTACGGGCCGGGCACGGGCTGGGTGACGCTCGCCGACCCGGAGGGCAACCTCTTCTGCGTGCTGCGGTCCGACGCCGAGCTGGCGCAGGGCTGAGTCGTGCCGGCCCTCGACGCTCTCGCCCGCATCCTTGACGGGCTGGTCGACGACGGATCCATCGCGGGCTGGGCCGCTGGCGTGGCCGACGATGCCCGACAGATGGTGCGCACCGGCGGCCGTCGGACCCTCGAAGGCCCGGGGATGAGCGAGGACACCCAGCTCGTCCTCAGCTCCAACACCAAGCCGATGGCCGGAGCGCTGGCGATGAGGCTCGTCGAGCTGGACCTCATCGACCTCGACGAGCACGTCGACCCGTGGCTGCCCGAGCTCGCGCAGCCCCGCGTGCTCGTCTCGCCGGAGGCGGACCTCACCGCGACCGTCGCGGCAGACCGGCCGATCACCCTGCGTCACCTGCTGACGATGACGCCCGGGTTCGGCTGGGTCAGCGAGCCCGGTCCGCTCGCCGAGGCGATGGACGAGGGCGGCCTGCAGCCCGGCCCGTGGGGGCCGCAGATGTCGCCCGACGAGTTCATGGGACGGCTCGGCGGTCTGCCCCTGGCCAACCACCCGGGCACGGCCTGGCGCTATCACACGAGCAGCGAGGCCCTCGCCGTCCTGCTCGCCAGGGCGAGCGGCCGCACCGTGCCGGAGCTCCTCGACGAGCACCTGCTGCGACCGCTCGGCCTGACGGGCACGACCTTCACCGGCGACCCGGACCGCATGACGACCCCCTTGGCGCCCTCTGCGACCGGACGGCTCGCCCCCTTCGAGCTCCCGGTGGGCACCTATGTCACCGAGCCCGACTTCCCCTCCCTCGCCACCGGGCTCGTCTCGACCGTGGGCGACCAGCTGACCTTCCTGCGGTCCCTGGTCGGCGGACCAGGGGTCCTCACGCCGGAGTCGCTCACCGCGATGTGCACCGACGCCCTCACCGACGAGCAGCGCTCCAGCGCAGCAGGGTTCATCGAGCCCGACTGCGGTTGGGGTCTGCACGTCGAGGTGCGACCCGGCGGCCTGATCGGCTGGGCGGGAGGCATGGGCACCATTGGCTACGCCGACCCGCGGACCGGGCGAGCCGCCTTCCTCGCCACCCAGGTCACCGTGGGTGCTCCGGGCACGATGACCGCCTTCGACCACTTCTGGTCCCTCTTCGACTGACCGCCACGACGTGGGTCGCGCCCGCTGTGCCATGCTCGAGGGCATGAGCCGCGCACTGGTCCTGGTCGACATCCAGAACGATTTT
>JAKDKQ010000093.1 GCA_030453295.1 Janibacter sp. | reverse complement strand
GACCACCGTCACACCTCACGAAGGAGAACGGGACACACATGGCGAAGAACTACACCGCCGCTGACATCAAGGAGCTGCGCGAGCGCACCGGCGCCGGCATGCTCGACGTGAAGAAGGCTCTTGACGAGACCGACGGCGACAAGTCGAAGGCTCAGGAGCTGCTGCGCATCAAGGGCCTCAAGGGCGTCACCAAGCGCGAGGGCCGTACGGCCTCCAACGGGCTTGTCGTGGCCGAGGCCGGCGACGGCGTGGGCACGCTCGTCGAGGTGCTCTGCGAGACCGACTTCGTCGCCAAGGGCGAGAAGTTCGGCGCCCTCGCGGACGAGGTCCTCGCCGCGGCCGTCGCGGCCAAGGCCACCGACGCGGACAGCCTCCTGGCTGCCCCCGCCGGCGGGGCCACCGTCAAGGAGCTCCTCGACGACGCCAACGCGACCATCGGCGAGAAGATCGAGGTCAAGCGGGTTGCCCGCGTCGAGGCCCCCGTGGTCTCGGCCTACCTGCACAAGACCAGCCCGGACCTGCCGGCCCAGATCGGTGTCCTCCTGGGCACCGACGGTGGCGACGCACAGGTGGCTCGTGACGTCGCGATGCACATCGCGGCCTTCAGCCCCAACGTCCTCACCCGGGACGAGCTCGACGCCGAGGTCGTCGCCAACGAGCGTCGGATCGCCGAGGAGACGGCCAAGGAGGAGGGCAAGCCCGAGGCTGCCCTGCCCAAGATCGTCGAGGGTCGCGTGCACGGCTTCTTCAAGGAGAACGTCCTGCTCGACCAGCCCTTCGCCAAGGACGCCAAGAAGTCCGTGGCCAAGGTCCTCGAGGAGGCTGGCGCGAACGCCACCAAGTTCGCCCGCTTCCGCGTCGGTTCCTGAGACGCAGCACCTCGAAGGGGGTCGCACCCGATCATCGGGTGCGACCCCCTTCGTCATGCTCGGACTCAACCGCTGGGAGGCAGTGCGTCGAGGACCGTCCGCACCATCCAGGCAAGATGCTCGCCGACCTCCTGCGGTGACCCGGTGGGGTGCATCACCTGGGAGAGAGCGACCCGCACGATGACCTCGATCGTCGCGTCGATCCGCTCCTGGGGCAGCGGCAGCGCGAAGGGGGCGACGAGCCCCTGGACCGTGGCCGTCGCGAGCTCGAGGAGCTGGTCGGGTCGGGTGGTGAGGAGCGGCAACAGCTCGGTGTCGGCGCCGTGGGCGGCCGCGACGACGCCGCGCACGAGAGCGCTCTCGTCGGATCGCTCGAGGACCCGGGTGATGGACCGCTCGATCGCCGTGGGGACGTCCGGCGCCCCGTCGAAGCCGGCGACGACCTCGGCGAGGAAGCCTTCGACCTCACGGATGACGAGGGACTCAGCGAGCTCGGCCTTGGTCCCGACCTCCGTGTGCACCGTCTGCCGGCTGACGCCGACGACCGACGCGACCTTGCCCATCGACACGGCCGCCCAGCCACCCCCGACCGTGATGCCGGCCGTCGCGTCGAGGATCCGCTCACGCAGCGGGGAGTCGCTCATGCCGTCTGCACGATGAAGTCGAGCTTGTCGCGCACCCCGCAGTCCGGGCAGGTCCAGTCAGCGGGGATCTCCCGCCAGGACGTCCCCGCAGCGAACCCCTCGTGCTCGTCCCCCGAGGCGACGAGGTACTCGTAGCCGCAGCCCGGGCACGTGGCTGCCGTGACGGCGTCCGGGGCCTGCGTCGGGACCTGGGCCAGTGTCACTGCGGGTCGTGGTGCGGCGGCGTGCGCGGCGAGGATCGACTCGCGCTTGCCCGGGGCGATGTTGGCGCGGGTCAGGTCGCCGTCGAAGTGCGCCGCGACCCTCGGGTCCATGACCCGGCGCCACAGCGGCGGGAAGAGCGCCAGCACGATCATGCCGGCATAGCCGGTGGGCAGCACCGGCGCGGACTCGTGGTCGCGCAGCGCTTGGTAGCGACGGGTGGGGTTGGCGTGATGGTCGCTGTGCCGCTGCAGGTGGTAGAGGAAGACATTGGTGGCGATGTTGTTGGAGTTCCACGAGTGGCTCTGCAGGACCCGCTCGTAGCGCTCCACGTCACCGTGGAGGACCTTGGTGCGCCGCATGCCGTAGTGCTCGAGGTAGTTGACGACCTCCAGCAGGCTCAGACCCACGACACCCTGCAGGAGGAGGTAGGGAAGGACTGCGGGGCCGAGCCACAGCAGCAACGCGGCCCAGAGCGCCAGGGTCATCGCCCATGCATTGAGCACGTCGTTGCTGGGGTGGAGCACCGGCTTGCCCCGCCGCCGCAGGCGAGTCGACTCCAGCCGCCAGGCGCTGCGCAGGGAACCGATGACGGTCCGCGGCCAGAAGGCGTAGAAGCTCTCGCCGAGCCGTGAGCTCGCCGGGTCCTCCGGGGTGGCCACCCGCACGTGATGGCCGCGGTTGTGCTCGATGAAGAAGTGCCCGTACCCGCTCTGCGCGAGCGCGACCTTGGACAACCAGCGCTCGTGCTTCGGTCGCTTGTGGCCCAGCTCGTGGGCGGTGTTGATCGCGATCCCACCGACGCAGCCGATGGAGATCGAGGTGCCGATCCGCTCGATCGTGGACAGCTCGAAGGGGGTCCCCATCGCGCCCGGCAGGTGGTCCAGCCAGGCACCGAGCCCGAGGGCGTGGAGGGCGTCGGGCACCGGGTTGCCGCGGGCGACGAGGTACATCGCCGCGACGAACCCGAGGTATTGGATGGGGATGTAGGCGTAGACGATCCAGCGGTAGTACGGGTCGGCCTCAAGCGCCTTGACGGCCTCCGCAGGTGGGTTGGTCCGGTCCCGTCCGACGAGCAGGTCGATGGCGGGGATGACGCCCAGGATGATGATCGGGCCCAGCCACAACCACCACGACCAACCCGTCACGGCCCGGCCGGCGAAGGCGACGAAGGCCAAGGAGGGAACGACCAGACCGATGAGCCACAGGTACCGCTTGCCATCGCGCCACATCGTCTGGCCGGGGTCGGCTGTCGTTGTCGCCACTCGTGCTCCTCGTCGTTGAGGTCTCCCGGCCCCAGGGTCGAGACCGCTGCGGACGACGGTAGCTACTGCGGAGTCACTTGACAACCGGAAGGCGAATGTCAAGTGGTCGGGGTCCCGCGAGGAGGGTCATCGCGCCGTCTCGACCTGTGGAAGGATCGGGCGAACCCCGCACGCGACCCAGGGAGCACCACCGTGACCGACCAGAACACCCCCCAGGCCGACCGCAGGGTCCTCCTCAAGCTCTCGGGCGAAGCCTTCGGCGGGGGCAAGATCGGGCTCAACCCCGACGTCGTCCGCGGGATCGCCGAGCAGATCGCGGTCGCCGTGGGACAGGGCGTGCAGGTCGCCATCGTCGTCGGCGGCGGCAACTTCTTCCGGGGTGCAGAGCTGCAGGAGCAGGGCATGGACCGCAGTCGTGCCGACTACATGGGCATGCTCGGGACGGTCATGAACTGCCTCGCGCTGCAGGACTTCCTCGAGCACGCGGGCGTCGACACCCGCGTCCAGACAGCCATCACCATGGGCCAGGTCGCCGAGGCCTACATCCCGCGGCGCGCCATCCGCCACCTGGAGAAGGGCCGGGTCGTCATCTTCGGCGCCGGCGCCGGCATGCCCTTCTTCTCCACCGACACGGTGAGCGCCCAGCGCGCCCTGGAGATCAAGTGCGACGAGGTGCTCATCGCCAAGAACGGGGTCGACGGTGTCTACGACTCCGACCCCCGCACCAACCCCGAGGCGGTCAAGCTCGAGCGCGTGACGTACGAGCAGGCCATCCAGCAAAACCTCAAGGTCGTCGACGCCGCAGCCTTCAGCCTCTGCCGCGAGAACCACCTCCCGATGCTCGTCTTCGGCATGGAGGGCGAGGGCAACGTGACGCGGGCTCTCCTCGGCGAGCCCATCGGCACCGTCGTGCACGCCTGAGTGAGAGACTGACCGCAGACCAACCGCGGCCCAGCCGCTCGCGAGGCCCCCTGGGCCGGACAAGGAGACCACGCACATGATCGAGGACGCACTGCTCGAGGCCGACGACAAGATGGACAAGGCCGTGGAGGTGGCCAAGGAAAACTTCGCGGGCATCCGCACCGGCCGCGTCAACCCCGGTCTCTTCAGCAAGGTGACGGTCGACTACTACGGCTCGCCCACCCCGCTGCAGCAGCTGGCGTCCTTCCAGACGCCCGAGGCCCGCACGCTGCTGATCAGCCCCTTCGACAAGACCTCGTTGTCGGCGATCGAGGGTGCGCTGCGTGAGTCCGACCTGGGCGCCAACCCGAGCAACGACGGCAACGTCATCCGGGTGACGATGCCGGAGCTGACCGCCGAGCGCCGCAAGGAGTACATCAAGCTGGCGCACAACCAGGGCGAGGACGCCAAGGTCTCGATCCGGCACATCCGGCGCGCTGCCAAGGACACGATCGACAAGCTCGTCAAGGACGGCGATGTCGGCGAGGACGAGGGCAACCGTGGCGAAAAGGAGCTCGACGCTCTGACCAAGAAGTACGTGGACAGCGTCGACACCCTCCTCAAGGCCAAGGAAGCCGAGCTCTCCGAGGTCTGATGTGACCGACCCCCAGCCCGCGACCCGTCGCGCCATCAAGGCGGCCGCCCCCGCTCCGGCAGGCCCCTCGAGCCGGGCCGGCCGCAACCTCCCCGTCGCCATTGCCTCCGGGCTGGTCCTGGGGGCTCTGGCCGCGGGCACGCTGATCATTCACCCGGTGGCCTTCGCGGTGGTCCTCTGCGTGGCGATGGTGGTTGCGGTCTGGGAGATGCGTCAGGCCCTGTCCGAAGGGGGGCTGTTCGCCCCCTTCGCCCCGGTCGCCATCGGTGCGGTGAGCATGATCGTCGCGGCCTACCTGCGAGGCGCTGAGGCACTGGTCTTCGCCACCGCGCTGACGCTCGTCGCCACCCTCGTGTGGCGCGTCGCGGACGGCACGGTCGGAGCGCTGCGCGATGTGGGCGCCGGCGCGCTCATCCTGCTGTACCCGTGCTTCCTGGCCGGGTTTGCCGCGATGATGCTCGCTGAGCCGCAGGGGCAGTGGCGCATCTTCGTCTTCATCATCATCACGGTCTTCTCCGACATCGGCGGCTACGCCTTCGGCGTGCTGCTCGGCAAGCACCCGATGGCCCCCAAGCTGTCGCCGAAGAAGTCCTGGGAGGGCCTGGCCGGGTCCGTCGTCTCGTGTGCTGCCGTGGGTGCGATCGTCATCCCGCTGACCTTGGACGGGGCGTGGTGGCAGGGCGCGTTGCTCGGCGCGCTGGTCGCGCCGGTCGCCACGATCGGCGATCTGATCGAGTCCAGCCTCAAGCGCAACCTGGGCGTCAAGGACATGTCCAACATCATCCCGGGCCACGGTGGCCTCATGGATCGCCTCGACTCCCTCGTCATGGTCGTGCCGCTCGTGTGGGTGGCGCTTCGGATCATTGCGCCGCACTGAGAGACTGGACCCGATGACTGATCTGCCCACGCCCTCGACCGCCCGCCCGGTGCCCGGCCAGCTGACGATGACCGCGCCCCGGCGTGGCAAGCCGCCGCGCCATCTTGCCGACCTCGACCTCGCCGGTCGGGTCGAGCTGGCCAAGGAGCTCGGTCTGCCGGGATTTCGCGCCAAGCAGCTGTCCACGCACTACTTCACGCACCACACGGACGACCCCGAGCGGATGAGCGACCTGCCCAAGGCCGCTCGCGAGGAGCTCGTCGCTGCCATGCTCCCGCGCCTGCTCACGCCGGTGCGCACCATCAGCGCCGACCAGGGGGCGACGCTGAAGTCGGTCTGGCGTCTGCACGACGGTGCTCTCGTCGAGTCCGTCCTCATGCGCTACCCGCGCCGGGCGACGATCTGCATCTCCAGCCAGGCCGGTTGTGGGATGAACTGCCCCTTCTGCGCCACGGGCCAAGAGGGCCTGACCCGCAACATGTCGACCGCCGAGATCGTCGACCAGGTCGTGGCCGCCAACCGGATGCTCGCCGACGCGGGCGACCTGGCGCTGGGGGGCGATGCCGGCGCGCTGGGGGCCGAGGCCGATGACGACGGTGAGTCCCTCCCTTCGACCGGAGGCCGGCGCGTCTCCAATGTCGTCTTCATGGGCATGGGGGAGGCCCTGGCCAACTACAAGGCGGCGATCGGTGCCATCCGCCGCATGGTCGACCCCTCGCCCGAGGGCCTGGGCATGAGTGCCCGCGGCATCACGATGTCCTCCGTCGGCCTGGTCACCGGGATCGACAAGCTGACCGACGAGGGCATCCCCGTGACCCTCGCGCTGTCGCTGCACGCCCCCGACGACGAGCTGCGCGACGAGCTCGTCCCGATCAACACCCGCTTCAAGGTCGACGAGGCGATCGACGCCGCGCACCGCTACTACCTCAAGACCGGGCGCCGGGTGAGCATCGAGTACGCGATGATCCGCGACATGAACGACCAGGCGTGGCGCGCAGACCTGCTCGCCAAGAAGCTCCTCGCGCGCGGCAAGGGGTGGGTGCACATCAACCCGATCCCGCTCAACCCGACCCCCGGGTCGAAGTGGACCGCGTCGCGTCGCGGAGTCGAGCAGCAGTTCGTCGAGCGGCTGCGTGCCGCTGGGATCCCGACGACCGTGCGGGACACGCGCGGCAGCGACATCGACGGAGCCTGCGGGCAGCTCGCTGCGGCCACGTCGGGCGCAGAGTGAGCGCGCCCGCCGACGGGGGCTCCGGCCGCGAGATCGTCCTGACCCTCAGTGGCCCGGACCGGCGCGGCATCGTGCATGCCGTCACCGGCGCGATGGTCGGGCTCGGGCTCAACATCCTGGACAGCCAGCAGTTCGGTGACCCCTCCACGGGGGAGTTCCACCTGCGCATGCACCTGCAGGGAGAGACCGCCCTCGACGAGGGTGCCCTGGAGGGGGAGCGCACGCGTCTGGCCGTGGAGCTCGGCGCCGACGTCAGCATCCACGACCCCCACCAACCGCATCGCCTGCTGGTGATGGTCAGCCGCCAGGGACATGTCCTCAACGACCTGCTCTTCCGCGTGCGCACCGGCCAGCTCAATGTCGTCGTGCCCGCGGTGGTCTCCAACCACGAGGACTTCCGGGCAGAGGTCGAGTGGCACGGCATCCCCTTCCACCACGTGCCGGTGACGCGGGAGACCAAGCCACAGGCCGAGGCGCGGCTGCGTGAGATCATCGAGGCCGAGCAGGTCGAGACGGTCGCGCTGGCGCGCTACATGCAGGTGCTGTCGCACGAGATGTGCACGGACTTCCCCGGACGGATCATCAACATCCACCACTCGCTCCTGCCGTCCTTCAAGGGGGCCCGGCCCTACTCCCAGGCGCACGAGCGTGGGGTCAAGGTCATCGGTGCCACGGCGCACTACGTGACGGCCGACCTCGACGAGGGCCCGATCATCGAGCAGGACTTCCGCCGGGTCGACCACCGGATGAGTCCCGCCCAGCTGGCCGCGACCGGCGCAGAGCTCGAGGCCATGGCCTTTGGCCGCGCCCTGCGCTGGCACGTGGAGCGTCGCGTGGTCCTGCGCGGCCGGCGCACGATCGTCTTCGACTGATCGACGACGGGGCCGTCCG
>JAKDKQ010000513.1 GCA_030453295.1 Janibacter sp. | reverse complement strand
CGCTGCAGGTTGCAGTTGACGACGAAGGTGAGGTTGTCCAGCTCCTCGAAGGCCGCGGTCTGCAGCAGACCGCGGCTCTCCGGCTCGTCCATCTCGCCGTCACCGAGGAAGGCCCAGACGTGCTGCTCCGAGGTGTCCTTGATGCCGCGGTTGTGCAGGTACTTGTTGAACTGCGCCTGGTAGATCGCGTTCATCGGGCCGATGCCCATCGACACCGTGGGGAACTCCCAGAAGTCGGGCATCAACCGCGGGTGCGGGTAGGAGGGCATCCCGATGTCGCCGCCGCCCGCGAGCCGGTTGGCCTCCTGACGGAACCCGTCCATCTGGTCCTCGCTCAGGCGCCCCTCGAGGAAGGCGCGGGCGTACATGCCGGGGGAGGCGTGCCCCTGGAAGAAGATCTGGTCGCCACCGCCGGGGTGGTCCTTGCCCCGCCAGAAGTGGTTGAAGCCGACCTCGTAGAGGGTCGCCGCGGAGGCGTAGGAGGAGATGTGGCCACCGACGCCGACGCCGGGGCGCTGGGCGCGGTGGACCTGGATCGCGGCATTCCAGCGGATCCAGGCGCGGTAGCGCCGCTCGACCTCTTGGTCACCGGGGTACCACGGCTCGTTGGTCGGTTGGATCGTGTTGACGTAGTCGGTCGTCGTCAACGACGGGACCCCCACGTTTTTCATCCGGGCTCGCTCCAGCAGCCGCAGCATCACGTAGCGGGCGCGATCGAGCCCGGATTCGTCGATGAGGGCATCGATGGAGTCGAGCCATTCGGCCGTCTCCTCCGCATCGATGTCCGGCAGGTGGGTGGGGATGCCGTTGAGGATGGGTCCGTCGCTGAGGTAATCCGCTGAGCCGGGCACGTCGTCGTCCTTTCAAGACCGGTCCGTCAGAGGTGACGACGGACACAGCCACTATCTCGCGTCCGTGGCGACCGTCACAAACCGGGGTCGACCTCCGAGATGCGCTCGGGGTGGCTGTAGGCGGTCGCGCGGTCCCCGCGGACGAATCCCAGCAGGGTGAGGCCGCTGCGCTCGGCGACCTCCACGGCGAGCGACGTCGCGGCCGAGACGCAGGCCAGGACCGGCACTCCTGCGACCGCGGCCTTCTGCGCGATCTCGAAGCCGGCCCGGGAGGAGACGAGCAGGGCGTGCCCGCGCAGGGGCAGGCGCCCTTCGCGGGCCGCCCAGCCCAGGACCTTGTCGACGGCGTTGTGCCGTCCGATGTCCTCGCGCACGACGAGCACCTCGCCCCGCGCGTCCAGCAGAGCGGCTGCGTGCACCCCACCCGTCGCCTCGAAGACCTTCTGCCGCAACCGCATCGCCGCCATACCGGCGTGGATGGCATCGAGGTCGAAGCGGGTGTCGTCGCTCGAGGGCGAGTGGGGGAGTGCGGCGAGCAGGTCGTCGACCGAGGTCGATCCGCAGACGCCGCAGGCACTGGTCGCGACCTCGGTTCGCTGGGTGATCGGCCGGAGCAGGGAGACCCCCGCGGCCAGCATCACCTCGACGACGTTGAAGGTCGGCGACCCGTCGGGGCCGGTGTCGGTGCAGTGCATCATCGTCGCGATGTCGTCCCCGTCGCCGATGAGGCCCTCGGCCACGAGGTGGCCGAGGGTGAGGTCGAAGTCGTCGCCGGGCAGGCGCATCGTCGTCGTCACGGTCGTCGATGGTGGACGAAGGGGGTTGCTCCCGGCCGG
>JAKDKQ010000512.1 GCA_030453295.1 Janibacter sp. | reverse complement strand
CGGTGCCGGTGACGGCCATGCCGTAGATCGGCTCGGGGGCGTCGATGCTGTGGCCACCGAGCACGGGGAAACCGGCCTCGGTGGCGACGTCGAGACCCCCACGGAGCACCTCGGTCAGCAGCTCGGTCGGCAGCAGCTCCCGCGGCCAGGCCACGAGGTTGATCGCCATGATCGGGTCCCCACCCATGGCGTAGATGTCGGAGACCGCATTGGCCGCGGCGATCCGACCCCAGTCATAGGGATCGTCGACGACGGGCGTGAAGAAGTCCGAGGTCGACAGCACGGCCCGTCCACCCTCGATGCGCACCGCCGCCGCGTCGTCGCCGTCGTCGAGACCGACGAGGACGTCGGAGCCGGGCGGGGCCGCGACGTGCAGGCCGGCGACGATCTGCTCGAGCTCACCCGCCGGGATCTTGCAGGCGCAGCCTCCGCCGCGGGCGAACTGGGTCAGTCGGATCGGCTCCATGACCTCACCATAGGACCCAGGTCACACCGGGGGGGAGTCGCGGTCTCAGAGCAGGACGGCGAGCACGGCGCCGGCCACGATCCCGGCCCCGGCCACCACACCGGCCGTGGCTGCGGTGACCCGCCAGGTGAGCGAGCGGCCGACCATGATCAGCGAGGGCAGGCTGACCGCGGGCAGTGCCATGAGGACGAGCCCGAGCACCCACGGGCTGGCGCCGATCGCGGCGAGGGTGAGCAGCACCGGGATCTCACCACCCGTCGGGATGACGAGGAGGACGACGATGGCGGCGACCGCGACGAGCGCGATGCCTCCACCCGTCACCCAGGCCGCGTCGAAGGTGAAGACGTGCGCAGCCGCGCCGACGAGGGCGACGACGACGAGGTACTCGGGCACGAGGGTGATCGTGAAGCGCGCGAGGGAGCGCACGAACCGCTGGAGCGAGGGCCCGTCCTGCTCCTCGCTCGGCTCGGGGACGAGGTCCGCGGAGGTGGGGTCCACCCAACGCCTCGGGGCCAGGCGGGCGGCGAGGGCCGCAGCCCCGAGCACCAGGCCCATGCCGACGACGAGCCGGGTGGCGGCCCACTGCCACGGTCCGACGAGGGCGAGGAAGACGAGGACGGCCGGGTTGAGCACCGGGTTGCCCAGCCAGTACGCGACGACCGAAGGGAGGGGAACCCCGGTGCGGCGCAGGGAGACCGCGACCGGCGAGGCACAGCAGGTGCACATCATGCTGGGCATCGATGCCGCGCCCGCGATCGCGGCACCGGCGGTGGTGCTGCGACGGGTGAGGACCCGGCGCAGCCACTCGCGGGGCAGCAGTGCGTCGATGGCAGCGGCGATCAGCAGGCCGACGAGCAGGGCCTTCCACACCGCGTCGCTGTACGCGATGGTGAACTCCCACGCGCCCTGCCACCACGTCGGCGCGTCCCTCGCGACGTCGACGAGCGCGCCGCCGTCCCACGCCCGGCTGTCGACGAGCCCGTCGATCTTGAGCGTGTAGGGCCACCACTTGGCCCAGACCAGCCCGCCGACGAAGAGCAATGTTGTGAGGGCCGCGCCGAGGACCCAGCGGTCGAGGGGCCGCGGCGCGCGAGGGGTGGGTGCGGTGCTCACCAGCAACACCATAGGACCCACCCGTGTGACTCGAGCCACCTGCCATAAGGTGGGAGTCGGAGGCGTCTGGGTTCCTGGTGGTCCCCCCGGTCTTCAACACCGGTGAGGCCG
>JAKDKQ010000511.1 GCA_030453295.1 Janibacter sp. | reverse complement strand
CCATCGTCCAGGACTGCGGGTGGTCCCAGAACTTCGTGAGGATCGGGGTCAGCGTGGTCACTTGTCGTCCTCTCGGGCCTGCTCCTGGGCGTCCTGCCCACCGGGGCGCTCGTCCGGAGCGTTGGCGGGGGTGTCCACCGAGGTCTGCTCACCGACGGCGAGGCCGTCGACCGAGGCGCCGGCGGAGTCGGGGGACGTGGTGTCCGCGGTGGCGTCCGGCTCGTCACCGGGAGCGGTCCACCCTTCGCGCTTGGCCAGCTCCACCCCGCGAAGGGAGGCGGTCCCGGCTCCGACGCCCTCGTCGGCGAGGCCGTCGGGGAACCCGGCGAGCACGCGGGAGACCTGCTTGAAGGTGCACACCCGGCTCGGGCCGCGGGTCGGGGCCACCGGGGCGCCCGAACGCAGGTCGTCGACCAGCTGCACGGTCGAGTCGGGGGTCTGGTTGTCGAAGAACTCCCAGTTGGTCATGACGACCGGGGCGTAGTCGCACGCGGCATTGCACTCGATGCGCTCGAGGGTGACCTTGCCGTCCTCGGTCGTCTCGTCGTGGCCGATGCCCAGGTGCTCGCTGACGGTCTCCCAGATCTGGTCGCCACCCATGACCGCGCACAGGGTGTTGGTGCAGACGCCGACGGTGTAGTCACCGTTGGGGTGGCGCTTGTACTGGGTGTAGAAGGTCGCGACGCCCGAGACCTCGGCCAGCGTCAGGCCGAGGGTGTGCGCGCAGAAGTCGATGCCACGGCCGGTGATGTACCCGTCGACGCTCTGCACGAGGTGCAGCAGCGGCAGCAGCGCCGAGCGCGGCTGCGGGTAACGGGCGATGACCTGCTCGGCATCGAGCGACAGCTGCTCGAGCACGTCCGCCGGGTACGGCTCCTTGCTCTCCGAGGGCACGTGCAGGTGCCCCGAGGCGCTCTGCCTCCCAAAGTGTCCTGTCATCGGTCCACTCCTCCCATCACGGGGTCGATGGAGGCGACGGCGACGATGACGTCGGCGAGCATGCCCCCTTCGCACATGGCCGCGACGGCCTGCAGGTTGTTGAAGCTCGGGTCCCGGAAGTGGGCCCGGTAGGGACGGGTGCCACCGTCGGCGACGACGTGGCAGCCCAGCTCGCCCTTGGGCGACTCGATCGCGACATAGGCCTGGCCGGGTGGCACCCGGAAGCCCTCGGTGACGAGCTTGAAGTGGTGGATCAGGGACTCCATCGAGGTGCCCATGATCTCGCGGATGTGGTCCAGGCTGTTGCCCTGGCCGTCGCCGCCGACAGCGAGCTTCGCCGGCCAGGCGATGCGCTTGTCGGCGACCATCGTCTCGCCGGGGTTGCGCTGCAGCTCGTCGATCACCTGCTCGACGATCTTCAGGCTCTCGCGCATCTCCTCGATGCGGATGACCAGCCGGTCATAGGCGTCGGCTCCCGTGCGGGTGATGACGTCGAAGTCGTACTTCTCGTACCCGCAGTAGGGGCTCAGCTTGCGCAGGTCGTGCGGCAGGCCCGTCGAGCGCAGGACCGGGCCGGTGACGCCGAGCGCCGTGCAGCCGGTGAGGGACAGCACGCCGACGTTTTTGGTGCGGCCCTTGAGGATGGGGTTCTCGAGCAGCAGCTTGTCGAGCTCGAGGATGCCCTTGCGCACCTGCGGGACCATCTCGCGGATCTTGTCGATCGCGCCGTGGGGCAGGTCCTGGGCGACGCCGC
>JAKDKQ010000092.1 GCA_030453295.1 Janibacter sp. | reverse complement strand
AACGCCGAGTAGTCGTGGACGTCGCCCGGTCGGTCCCGCTCTTCGTCCTCGCGGCTCTGCTCGAGATCGGCGGGGCGTGGTTGGTCTGGCAGGGCATCCGTGAGCATCGTGGCTGGCTGTGGATCGGCGCCGGTGTCATCGCGCTCGGTCTGTACGGGGCGGTCGCGACCTTGCAGGCGGACGCCAACTTCGGTCGCATCCTCGCGGCCTACGGCGGGGTCTTCGTCGCCGGTTCGCTGCTGTGGGGGATGGCCGTCGACGGCTTCCGGCCGGACCGCTTCGATGTGGGTGGCGCCCTGCTGTGCCTCGTCGGCGTCGCCGTGATCATGTACGCCCCGCGCTCGGCCTGAGGACGAAGGGGGAGTCCTCCCCATTCCGCGGCGGTGCGGCCGTGGCTACGGTCACTGCACCACCACTGCGGGAGAAACCATGACCCTGACCCACGGCGCCGACGCCGACGAGCTGCAGCGCATCGCCGCAGAGCTGGACAACCTGGGCCGGCGTGCATCCGCTATCGGCGACACGGGGGCGGCCCGGCTCGTCGTCCTGGCGGACGTATGGCGCGGCGAGGACGTCGAGCAGTTCGAGCGTCGGTGGCGCGTCGCCCGCTCCTCCCTCGAGGCCTGCGCGGCGACGCTCGCGGGTCTCTCGAGCGGGCTCGCGGAGCAGGCGCAGCAGCAGGAGCAGGGCTCGGGCGGCGACAGGGCTCGGGCGGGGATCGTCCCGGTCGCTCCCGCGGCTCCCGTGCCCGCCGGACCACCGCCTGCCGTACCCCCGACGGGCCCGCCGCCGTCGGGAGAGTCGAGCTTCGACGAGGACGTCCGGGGCACCGAGGGCCAGCCGGTCGACAGGGACCTGTGGGACCTGGCCTTCTACGCCCAGGGCACCCGCCACCCGCTGCACGGCGTACCGGTCATGGGATACCAGCAGCCGCCGCTGCCCGAGGGGTACGCCCAGCCCGGTCCTGCCGAGATCGCCGAGCTCGGGCTCGACCCCCTGCGCTTCGGGCCCGACTCCACACCCCAGGCCTACCTCTTCCAGACCCCGGACGGCGGGTACGTCGTCGCCTTCCAGGGCTCGGTCGAGGGCATGGACTGGGTGACCAACGGTCGCCAGGCGCTCGGCGCCGACGATCCGCAGTACGCCCTGGCGATGGACCTCGCGGTCCAGGTCAACGAGGCCACCGGGGGAGATGTCACGTTCACCGGTCACAGCCTCGGTGGTGGCTTCGCCGCGGCTGCGGCGATGGCCACCGGCCAGCCGGCGGTCACCTTCGACGCCTCGGGGATCCACGACGACACGGCGGCAGCCGCAGCCGAGCTGCGCGGTGACGGGGCGACGGCGGCCAGCGTGACGGCCGCGGCGAGCGAGGGCCAGATGCGTGCATATCGGATGGAGACGGACGGGCTGACCAACGTGCAGGAGGGCACGCGGCTTCCCGACGCGCCCGGCACGGCCATCACGCTCGAGACCCCGCCAAGCCTGGGGCGAGACATCTCCGTCGGCGTGGGCGCCGCGGGAGGCGGGATCGTCGGTGGGGTGGTCGGTGGGGTGACCGGGCTCTTCGACGGCGATCTCTTCGACGTCGGTGACGACGTCGTCGAGGGCGTCCAGGACGGCGCCGAGATCGGAGTGGCAGTCGGCGACGGAGTGTGGGGGCACAGCTGGTCCCCGATGGACGAAGCGATGGAGGATCGCTACCCCGACTGAGGGGCGGGGGGAGCCCCCTTCGTCCTCCGGGTTTGCTGTCCGTGTGACGGCGATACGATCGGCTCATCATGAGCAGCCCCTCCGCAGACACCCCCACGCCCTCCTCCGCTCCCCGCCTGCGCGTCGCGCCGTCACCCACGGGTGACCCGCACGTCGGCACCGCCTACATGGCGCTGTTCAACCTTGCCTTCGCCCGGCAGCAGGGTGGGTCCTTCATCCTGCGCATCGAGGACACCGACCGGGCGCGGTTCAACGAGACGAGCGAGCAGCAGCTCTACGACACCCTCGGATGGCTCGGGCTGACCTGGGACGAGGGTCCGGACGTCGGTGGCCCCTTCGCGCCGTACCGGCAGAGCGAGCGGCTGGAGACCTACCGTCCCTACGTCGACAAGCTCGTCGAGGACGGCCACGCCTACTACTGCTGGTGCTCCACCGAGCGCCTGACCGCGATGCGGGAGAAGCAGCAGAAGCTCAAGCTGCCCACCGGCTACGACCGCCTGTGCGTCGGCAAGACGCAGGAGGAGCGGGCCCAGCTCGAGGGCTACAACGAGACGCCGGTCGTGCGGATGCTCGTGCCCGACGACGCGCCGACGACCTTCGAGGACGTCATCCGCGGCACCGTCTCCGCGCCGCGTCCGGACGACCAGGTGATCCTCAAGGCCGACGGCTTCCCGACCTATCACCTGGCCGTCGTCGTCGACGACCACGAGATGGGCATCACCCACGTCGTGCGTGGCGAGGAGTGGATCTCCTCCACGCCCAAGCACGTGCTGCTCTACCAGTGGCTGGGTCTGCAGGCGCCGCAGTTTGCGCACATGCCGCTGCTGCGCAACCAGAACAAGTCCAAGATCTCCAAGCGCAAGAACCCCGAGGCGCGGCTGACGTGGTTCAAGGAGCAGGGCTACCTGCCCGAGGCGGTCGTCAACTTCCTCGGCCTGCTCGCATACCCGCCGGCGAAGGGGGAGAGCGGCGAGGACGTCGAGAAGTTCACCGTCGAGGAGTTCAGCCGCGACTTCGCGTGGAGCAAGGTCAACACCGTCGGCCCGATCTTCGACCTCAAGAAGCTCGAGTGGCTCAACGGCGCGTGGATCCGTGGTCTGGAGCTCGAGGACTTCACCTCGCGGCTGCTGCCGTACCTTCAGGCCGACGGCGTGCTCGGTGACAACCCGTCCCTGGGGGAGCTCGCCCGGCTGACGTCGGTCGCCGAGCTGATCCAGACCCGCATCGCCCTGCTCACCGAGGCCTCGGCGATGGTGCGGCCCTTCTACACGCAGGACGCGGCGCTGCCGATCGACGATGACGCGCGCGCCGGGCTCAAGGACAACGCGGGCGAGGTGCTCGACGCGGCGATCGTCGCGCTGGAGGGCCTGCAGGTGCCGGCCGGTGTGCTCTCGCAGGAGAGCCGCGACGGCAACGAGTGGCACGCCGAGCAGATCGAGGCGACGTTGCGCGCGGCGATCGTCGAGGGCCTGGGCATCAAGCCCAAGCTGGCCTTCGGCCCCCTTCGTACCGCGGTGTCGGGCGCGCGGATCAGCCCGCCGCTCTTCGAGTCGATGGAGATCCTCGGGCAGCCCTCGACGCTGGCGCGACTGCGTGCGCTGCGCGCATCGCTGGCCTGAGCGACGATTTGGGGTGGCGGGTGATGACAGGTAGCATCATCACTCGGTTCACAGCCCGCGCGGAGTTCGCTCCGAAGGGGCCGTGATACCCCCTTGGGGTATGGTGTAATTGGCAACACGGCTGATTCTGGTTCAGTTGTTCTAGGTTCGAGTCCTGGTACCCCAGCGAATCAAGTGGTTCGCCACTCGATTTAGGAAAGTGACCTTCCTCCGGGTAAGGTTCTCTCCGTTGCCCAGCCGGTTCGCCGGTCTGGGAAGTGCATAGGGCCCCGTTGTGTAGCGGCCTAGCACGCCGCCCTCTCACGGCGGTAGCGCGGGTTCGAATCCCGTCGGGGCTACATCTGGCAAGGCCCCCGTTCTTCGGAACGGGGGCCTTTGTCGTGTCCTGCGAGCGCGTCCCGGGTGGAGGTATACGCGCCGACGAAAGGTCAGCGGGTTTACCTCCACCCGGCGATCAGGTCACTCCGTGTCGCGGTCGGCGGCCTCGGCGGCCTTGGCGTGCTTGGCCAGGACCTCGGTCAGCTTGTTGGCGCCGGCGATGACGGTCGCGGCGTGCAGCCGGCCGGGCTGACGGGAGAGCCGCTCGATCGGGCCCGAGATGGACACGGCGGCGATGACGCGGCCGCTGGGGGAGCGGACGGGGGCCGAGACGGACGCGACGCCGGCCTCGCGCTCGCCGACGCTCTGCGCCCACCCGCGGCGTCGCACGCCAGAGAGCATGGTCGCGGTGAAGGCAGCCTCCTGCAGGCCGCGGTGGAGGCGGTCGGGCTCCTCCCACGCGAGCAGGACCTGGGCCGCGGACCCCGCGTGCATGGTCATGGTCGCGCCGACGGGGATCGAGTCGCGCAGGCCGACGGGGCGCTCGGCAGCGGAGACGCAGACGCGGTGCTCACCCTGCCGGCGGAAGAGCTGTGCGGACTCGTTGGTGTGGTCACGCAGCGCGCCGAGCACGGGGTTGGCCGCGACGAGCAGCTTGTCCTCGCCGGCCGACGCCGCCAGCTCGCCCAGGCGGGGTCCGAGGACGAAGCGTCCCTGCATGTCACGCGCCACGAGGCGATGGTGCTCGAGCGCCACGGCCAGGCGGTGCGCCGTCGGGCGCGCCAGACCGGTCGCCGCGACGAGCTGCGCGAGGGTCGAGGGGCCTGCTTCGAGGGCACCCAACACGATGGCGGCCTTGTCCAGAACGCCAACTCCACTACCGTTGTCCATGGAGTGATACTGACATCTCATGTCGTGAGACGCAAGATCCGGGGCGTCGCGGACGTGGAAATGTCATCGGTGACACATCGTGCCCTCATCGTGGCACCTCGCATGGGATGGGAAGAGAGACATGGCTGGAACGCTGGCCGAGAAGGTCTGGGGCGAGCACGTCGTCCGACACGTCGACGGGGAGCCCGACCTCCTCTACATCGACCTGCACCTCCTCCACGAGGTGACGAGTCCGCAGGCCTTCGAGGGGCTGCGCATCGCCGGTCGCCAGGTCCGCCGACCCGACCTCACCCTCGCGACCGAAGACCACAACGTCCCGACCACGCCGGGTCCGATCACCGACCCGGTGAGCAAGATCCAGGTCGAGACCCTGCGGGACAACTGCGCCGAGTTCGGCGTGCGCCTCTACCCGATGGGTGACGCCGAGCAGGGCATCGTCCACGTCGTCGGCCCACAGCTGGGGCTGACCCAGCCGGGCATGACCGTCGTCTGCGGCGACAGCCACACGAGCACCCACGGTGCCTTCGGTGCGCTCGCCTTCGGCATCGGCACGAGCGAGGTCGAGCACGTGCTCGCCACGCAGACGCTCTCGCTCAACCCCTTCAAGACCATGTCGATCAACGTGACCGGTGCGCTGCAGCCCGGCGTCACCGCCAAGGACGTCATCCTCGCGGTCATCGCCAAGATCGGCACCGGTGGCGGCCAGGGCTACGTCCTGGAGTACCGCGGCGAGGCCATCGAGGCGCTGTCGATGGAAGCGCGCATGACCGTGTGCAACATGTCGATCGAGGCCGGCGCCCGCGCCGGCATGATCGCCCCCGACGACACGACCTTCGAGTACCTCAAGGGCCGCGACCACGCCCCGTCCGGCGCCGACTGGGACGCGGCCGTCGAGCACTGGCGCACGCTGCGCTCGGACGACGACGCCGTCTTCGACGCCGAGGTCGACATCGACGCCTCGACGCTGACCCCCTTCGTCACCTGGGGGACCAACCCCGCCCAGGGTTCGCCGCTCGGCGACGCCGTCCCGGACCCCGAGGCGATGGCGGACGAGGACGAGCGCACCACTGCCGCAAAGGCGCTGGAGTACATGGGCCTGACGGCAGGCACCCCGCTGCGCGAGGTCGCGGTCGACACGGTCTTCGTCGGCTCGTGCACCAACGGCCGC
Organism: Janibacter sp.; assembly: GCA_030453295.1. Classification (GTDB taxonomy): domain Bacteria; phylum Actinomycetota; class Actinomycetes; order Actinomycetales; family Dermatophilaceae; genus Janibacter. The sequence goes on along the minus strand of JAKDKQ010000092.1, from coordinate 1,891 downwards.
ATCGAGGACCTGCGCGCCGTCGCCGAGGTCATCAAGGGCCGTCAGGTCGCCGACTCCGTGCGCATGCTCGTGGTGCCCGGATCGGCCCGCGTGCGCCTGCAGGCAGAGGCCGAGGGCCTGGACCAGATCTTCACCGCTGCCGGCGCCGAGTGGCGCCTGCCCGGCTGCTCGATGTGTCTGGGCATGAACCCCGACACGCTCGCGCCCGGTGAGCGCTCCGCGTCGACGAGCAACCGCAACTTCGAGGGCCGGCAAGGCAAGGGCGGACGCACCCACCTGGTCAGCCCGCTCGTCGCTGCCGCCACTGCGGTGCGTGGCACGCTGTCGAGCCCCGCCGATCTCGAGACGATCTGAGGAGCAGTCATGGAAGCCTTCACCACCCACACCGGCACCGGTGTCCCGCTGCGCCGCAGCAATGTCGACACCGACCAGATCATCCCGGCGGTCTACCTCAAGCGGGTCTCGCGGACCGGCTTCGAGGACGGGCTCTTCGCTGCCTGGCGCAATGACCAGACCTTCGTCCTCAACCAGCCGGCCTACCGCGACGGCTCGGTGCTCGTCGTCGGCCCCGACTTCGGCACCGGGTCCTCGCGCGAGCACGCCGTGTGGGCGCTCAAGGACTACGGCTTCAAGGTCGTCATCTCCTCGCGCTTCGCGGACATCTTCCGCGGCAACTCCGGCAAGCAGGGTCTGCTCGCCGCGCAGGTCAGCCAGGACGACGTCGAGCTGCTGTGGAAGTACCTGGAGAACACCCCCGGCGGCGAGATCACCGTCGACCTCACGGCCAAGACCATCACCGCCGGTGAGATCGTCTGCGGCTTCGTCGTCGACGACTACACGCGCTGGCGCCTCCTCGAGGGCCTGGACGACATCGGCCTGACGATGCGGCACGAGCAGGACGTCACCGACTTCGAGACCACACGTCCGAGCTGGAAGCCGGTCACGCACTCGGCGTGATCGCGACGACTCGGCTGACGACCGGGTGAGGACGAAGGGGGGCGCTGCGGCGCCCCCCTTCGTCGTGCGGTGGACGGTCGGTCGCGATGGTCCACGCCAGAAGCGTTGGCGCGCAACAGGATTCGTCTCCGAAGTCAGTCAGGAGGTGCCTGGCGCGGACGAATGCGGTTGCGCCGCAAAGAAATGAGGAGGCCCAAATCACACACGAGGGCTCTCAGCACCCCTACCGTCGGAACAGGTCGGGTGCACGACTCGGCTGTCCTTGCCGGAGGATGACCGGCGCCGTACCGCTACGGGAGTGACCGTGAACAAGGCAGAACTCGTCAAGGCTCTCGAGGAGAGGCTCGGTAGCCGCAAGGCCGCCCAGGAAGCGCTGGAGGTCGTGCTCGACACGATCGTCCGCGAGGTCGCCAAGGGGGGCCGTGTCGCCATCACCGGATTCGGCACCTTCGAGAAGGCGGCCCGCGCCGCCCGCACCGGCCGCAACCCGCGCACGGGTGAGGTCGTCAAGATCAAGAAGACCTCGGTACCGCGCTTCAAGGCGGGCACGAGCTTCAAGGGCTATGTCGCGGACCCGCGCTCGCTGCCCAAGGCCGCACCCGCTGCGGCACGTGCCGCAGCGGGCACCGTGACCTCGGTGGCCGGGACGGCGATCGGTCTCGCCGAGGGAGCCATCCCGGGCCGCAAGTCGAAGAAGTCGTCGACGACGGCGGCGAAGGAGACCCCGGCCAAGAAGGCGTCCTCCACCAAGAAGGCCGCTCCGGCGAAGAAGTCGACGGCGAAGAAGTCGACGGCCACGAAGTCAGCGCCGGCGAAGAAGGCCTCCACCAAGAAGGCCACTCCGGCCAAGAAGACGTCCACGGCCAAGAAGACGTCGGCCAAGAAGGCCACTCCGGCCAAGAAGTCGACGGCCAAGAAGTCGACGGCCAAGAAG
>JAKDKQ010000510.1 GCA_030453295.1 Janibacter sp. | reverse complement strand
AGGACCGTGAACCTCTTGACCTGCTCGACGTGGGAGAGCTTGGCGTTGCCTGCCGTGATGCCCTTGTCGATCTCGGCGATGAGGGCCGGGTGCTCGGCCAGGACGGCCGGGTCCGCTGCGACTCCGGCCTTCTCGGCGAAGACAGCCGCGGCGTCCGGGTCCAGGGTCACGAGCGCGACGTTGTAGGGGCGGGCATCGCCCACGACGACGATCGTGGCCGCGAGTGGCGTGGTCACCTTGAGCGTGTTCTCGATGTTGGACGGCGACATGTTCTTGCCCGCGGCGCTGATGATCAGCTCCTTCTTGCGGTCGGTGATCGTCAGGTAGCCGTCCGCGTCGATCGTGCCGACGTCACCCGTGTGCAGCCATCCCTCGGCGTCGATGGCCTCGGCGGTCTTGTCCGGGTCGCCGCGGTAGCCAGGCATCACGCAGTCCCCGCGGAAGAGCAGCTCACCGTCGTCGGCGATCTTCATCTCGAAGCCGGGCAGTGCGGGACCCACGGTCCCCACCTTGGCCCGCCCGGGCGGGTTGATCGTCCCCGCCCCCGCGATCTCCGACATGCCCCAGATCTCGCAGACGTCGATGCCCAGACCCATGAAGAAGGACAACGTCTCGGGCGCGATCGCCGCAGCCCCGGACCAAGCCCAACGCAGCTCGTCCAGCCCGAGGGCGCTGCGGACCTTGCTCAGGACGAGCTTGTCCGCGAGTCGGTACTGGGCGGCGTCCTTGCCGCGGAGCGGCTCCCCGGCGAGCAGCGCTGCCCCCTGCTTGTCGGCCATCGCCAAGGCCCAGGTGCCGAGCTTCTTCTTCACCGGGCTCTCGGCGGCGGCGACCTTGGCCTCGATGCCCATCTTGATCTTCTCCCACACGCGGGGCACGGCAAACCAGATCGTGGGGCGGGCGTCGGGCAGCGCGGAGGCGATCGTCTTGGGGTCGGCGATGTAGGAGATCTGCACCCCTCTCGCCAGTCCGAAGTACTGCGCCGAGGCGCGGTCGGCGATGTGGGCGGCGGGGAGGAAGGAAGTGATCCTGTCCCCGAAGTGCACCTCGATGACGCCCTCCGCACCGTGGAGTACGGCCAGCAGGTTGCGGTGGGTGAGCTGGACCCCCTTCGGCGGACCGGTGGTACCCGAGGTGTAGATCAAGGTGAGCACGTCGTCCGGCTGCACTGCGCGCCAGGCCGCCTCGAAGTCGAAGTCGGGCGACCCGAGGTCCTCGAGCTCGGCCAGCGTGTGGGTGGCGCCCTCGGGCTTCCCGTCGATGACGATGAGGTGGTCGAGGGCCACCCCGGACCCCAGGATCGCGGGCAGCAGGGCGGTCTCGGTGACGGCGATCCGATTGCCCGCGTTGCCGAAGAGGTACTCGACCTGTTCCGGCGCCGACGTGTTGTAGATCGAGAAGGGGGTCATCCCCAGGTGCATCGCCCCGGCGTCGACCCACGCGAACTCGGGTCGGTTGGTGAGCATGATGCCGAGGGTGTCCCCGCGCTGGTAGCCGAGGGCGGCCAGACCCGCGGCGACGGCCCGCACGTGCTCGCCGTACTCGGCCCAGGTGACCGTGACGGCATCACCTGCGGTGCGCAGCGCCACGGCGCCCGGGTCGACGGTCAGGGTCTGCTGGAAGGCTTCGCAGAGGGTGGTGGCGTCGGACATGGCGTCTCCATCACGGGAGCCCTCCACGCTGAGGGCTTTGGCCGAG
>JAKDKQ010000091.1 GCA_030453295.1 Janibacter sp. | reverse complement strand
GGCAGCCACCCGCGTCGCCCGGATCTGGCTGGGCATCTACGCGGCCGTCATCGCGCTCGCCCTCGTCACGACGTCGTGGCTGCCCCTCGTGCTCGTCGGCGGACCGCGTCTCTACGGCTGCTTCATGCACGTCGTCTACGGACTGACGCAGCACTCGGGCATGGGCGAAAATGTCATCGACCACCGGCTCAACACCCGCACGGTGCTCATGGGACCGATCAACCGATTCCTCTACTGGAACATGAACTTCCACATCGAGCACCACATGTACCCGATGGTCCCGTACCACCGGCTGCGCGAGCTGCACGAGGAGATGAGGCATGACCTCCCGGAGCCGTACCCGGGCCTGGTCGCCGCCTACCGCGAGATCATCCCGGCGGTCCTGCGACAGCTGCGCGACCCCTCGTACTTCGTGCGAAGGGAGTTGCCCGCCACCGCTGCTGCCTTCCACGGCCCCGTCGACGGACTCCTGCCGCCTACCACTCCCACGACGACCACGAGCGCCGCGACCGCGGCCTGAGAGGGACACCATGAGCTGGACCAGGGTCTGCGAGATCGACGATGTCGAGGAGGAGGACGTCATCGGCGTCAGCGTCGACGGGCAGGACATCGCCGTCTACCGCGACGAGGACGGCGGCTTCCACGCCAGCGAGGGCCACTGCACGCACGAGCGGATGCTCCTGTGCGAAGGTCTCGTCATGGACGGCATCATCGAGTGTCCGAAGCACAACGGACGGTTCCGCATCACCGACGGTAAGGCCATGGGTGCGCCCGTGACTGTCGACCTGCGCACCTACCCGGTCAAGGTCGAGGACGGCGAGGTCCATGTCGACCTCGGCTGACCTGCCCCCGGACGTGCGGCGGATCGTCGTCGTCGGAGCCGGCGAGTGCGGCACGCACGCGGCGATGGCGCTGCGGGACAAGGGCTTTGCCGGCGAGATCACGCTCATCGGCCGGGAGTCGGTGCACGCCTACGAGCGACCGCCGCTGTCGAAGGGAGCGCTGGCCGTCGACGAGCTGGCTCTCGTCCACCCGTGGACACCCGAGCAGCTCGAGCAGGCCCGCATCGCCCTGCGGCTGGGTGTCGAGGTCACGGACATCGACCTGACTGCCGGTACCGTCACGACGAGCACCGGGCCGCAAGGCGCCGGGGAGGTCGTCCCGTGGGACCGCCTGCTCCTCGCCCTCGGCTCCGACCCGCGGCGGCTCGAGATCGACGAGGTCACGTACCTGCGCACCCATGAGGATGCGGAGGCGCTGCGCGCGCTGCTGCGCTCGCAGGGGCACCTGCTCGTCGTCGGGGCCGGGTTCATCGGCCTGGAGATCGCCGCGGGCGCGAGGGAGCGGGGCATGGACGTCACGGTCGTCGAGGCCGGCCCGCGGGCGCTCGGCCGGATCGTGCCCGAGGAGGTGGCAGCTCAGGTGAGCGCCCTGCACGACGCACACGGTGTCTCCCTCCGGGTGACGACGACGGTGGCGGGTCTGCGGCGGGACGGCGACGGGCTGCGCGCGACCCTCTCCGACGGCGACGAGCTCGTCGTCGACGCGGTCGTCGCCGGCATCGGTGCCACGCCCACGACCGCGCTCGCCGAGGCAGCCGGCCTGGTCGTGGACGACGGGATCGTCGTCGACGCCGCGCTGCGCACCTCCGACCCGAGGGTCTTCGCCGCAGGGGACTGCGCCTCCTTCCCCGACGCGCGCTCAGGCGGACGGGTGCGGCTGGAGTCCTGGCGCAATGCGCACGACCAGGCCGAGACCGCCGCCGCGTCGATGCTCGGGCAGGGCAAGGCGCACGTGGCCGTCCCGTGGTTCTGGTCCGACCAGTACGACCAGATGCTCTCCGTCGCAGGGCTGCCCGGCACGGGCGAGCGCTCGGTGCTGCGCCACCGCGACGACGGGGTGCTGCTCCACCTCGGGCTCGACGCGCAGGACCGGCTCGTGCACGCCGCGGCCGTCGGCTCGGGCGCGAGCGTCGCCAAGGACATCCGCGTCGCGGAAAAGCTCATCGCCGCGGCCGTGCCGCTCGACCCGACGCAGCTGATGGACCCGGGTGTCCCCCTTCGCTCGATCCTCAAGGCGGCCACCGCGTGAGTCGGCGCGGGAGCGACCACCCGGTCACCCTGCGCACCGTCGCCGAGCGTGCCGGGGTCTCCAAGTCGTCGGTCTCCCGTGTGCTGCAAGGCTCCTCGCGCGTCTCCCCCGAGGCCCGGGCGGCCGTCGAGGCGGCCATCGCCGAGCTCGGCTACCGGCCCAATGCTGCCGCCCAGAGCCTAGGGTCCCGCCGCACCAAGACGATCGGGGTGCTCGTCAACGATCTGCGTCAGCCGTGGTTCGTCGACTTCCTCGAGGGCCTCGGTGAGCGCCTGGCCGAGCACGACCTGCATGCCTTCGTCGCGGACGGGCGCCTCGACCGGGAGCTCGACGACCGGCTGCTGCACGCCTTCGTCGACATGAGCGTCGACGGCCTCGTGCTCGCCGGGACCATGCCCGTGACGGACTCGATCCGCGAGGCGGCCCAGCGACTCCCGACCGTCATCGCCGGCATGCGCGACCTCACGCTGCCGACGGTCGACGTCGTCGCCGAGGACGACGCCGAGGGGGCGCGCCTGGCGGTCGAGCACCTCGTCGGCCTCGGGCACGAGCGCATCGCCCACATCGCGGGACCTGACGCCGAGGTCTTCCGCCAGCGGCGGGCTGGCTACGAGGAGGCGATGCGCGCCGCGGGGCTGGCCGAGCACATCCGTGTCATCGACGCCGACATCACGGAGGACGACGGGTTTGCCTGCGGCGCAGCGCTCTTCGCCGCCGACCCGCCCACGGCCGTCTTCACCGTCAACGACCTGGTGTGTGTGGGCGCGATGGCCGCCGCGAGGGATGCCGGCCTGGCGGTGCCGGGCGACGTCTCCTTCGTCGGCTTCGACGACAGCAGCATCGCGCGCATGCGGTGGGTGGGGCTCACGAGCGTCGACATCCAGCCGCGGGCCGTCGGCGAGCTCACCGCGGACCTGCTCGTCGAGCGCATCGCCGAGCCGGACCGGCCCGCGCGAGAGCATCTCGTGGCGCCCGCGCTGCGGGTGCGCACCTCCACGGCACCTCGCCCGTAGAGCCATCGGGTGGAGGTGGACTCGCCGACGAATCGCCGGCGCGCCCACCTCCAATCAGCGGGACGCGGAAGCGCGCACCTCCTCGATCGTCACCGGCCGGTGCTCCGCGGCCGAGAGGGTGGCCGCCTCGGCCGTCCACGTGGTGCCCATCGCGTCGGCCACGGTGCACGGGTTGTCGACCTCGCCCGCCGCGACCTGCGTGAAGACGCCCATCTCGATGCGGAAGGCCTCGGCCAGGCGGTCCATGAAGAACTCGTGGGCCGGACCGCTCGGCCAGCCGATCCCCGGCTGCGTGGAGCGGAGGGGGAGCCCGTCGTCCAGCCCGGCGGCGACCGCGTCCCTGACCCCGTGCACCTCGAGCCGCACGTCGTAGCCGCGGCCGTTGGTGCGCGTGTTGGACACGACGCCGATCGTGCCGTCGGAGAGAGTGAGCAGCGCCGAGACCGTGGAGTGGTCCCCGTGCGCCGCGTACATCTCGTGCGGGGCATCCGGGTCGACCGCGCCCGTGGCGTAGACCTCGACGACCTCCTGGCCGGTCACCCAGCGCACCGCGTCGAAGTCGTGCACGGAGCAGTCGCGGAAGACGCCGCCGCTCCCCGCCAGGTAGGCGGCCGGCGGGGGAGCCGGGTCGAGAGTCGTGGAGCGCACCGTCGTGATCCGTCCGAGCTCGCCCGACCGCACTGCGTCGCGTGCGGCGACGAAGGCCGGGTCGAAGCGGCGTGGGTAGCCGATCTGCACGGGCACGTCGCTCTCGGCGACCGCCGCCTCGACGGCCAGGGCGTCGGCGAGGGTCCCGGCGATGGGCTTCTCGCACAGGGTGGGGACTCCCTGCGCGACGGCGGCGCGGATGAGGTCGGCGTGCGCGGCGGTGGCAGCGGCGATGACGACGCCGTCGAGCCCGTCGGCGAGGAGGGCAGCGGGGTCGGCGACCGCGCGGGCCTTGCCGATGCGTCCGGTCACCGCCTCGACCGCCGCGGCCACGGGGTCGGTGACGACCAGCTCCTCGACGTGCTCGAGCCCCGCGAGGGTGGTGGCGTGGAAGGCGCCGATGCGCCCGAGTCCGATGAGTCCGATGCGCATCTCAGTCCTGCCCTCCGATGACCTGCTGGTCCCAGTCGATGACGGAGCCGGTGACGACGCCGCTGCGGTCCGAGAGCAGGAAGACGACGGCGTCCGCGATCTCGTCGACCTGCCCGAGCTTGCCCATGGGCAGGCGCGCGTTGGCCTGCTCCACCCAGTCGTCGCCGGCGCCGTGCCAGCGTCGCTGGGTCGCGTCCTCGCCGGAGGTCTCGGTCCACCCGATGTTGAGGGCGTTGACCCGGATCCGGTCGTGCTTGTGGGCGTGGGCGACGTTCTTGGTCAGGCCCATCAGGCCGGCCTTGGCGGCGACATAGGGCGCGAGGAAGGGCTGCCCGCCCCGCGCGCTGATGCTCGAGATGTTGACGATCGTGCCGGGCTCGCCGCGCGAGGTCATGTCCGCGATCGCGGCCTGCATGGTGAAGAAGGGACCGCGCAGGTTGGTCGCGACCTGCCGGTCGAAGAGCTCCGGCGACGTGTCGAGGATCGACCCGCGGTCGGTGAGCCCGGCGCAGTTGACCAGGCAGTCGATGCGGCCGTGCCGCTCGATGGCCGCCGCCACGACCCCCTTCGCCTGCTCCGGGTCGGAGACATCTCCGGTGACGGTGCTGACGGACTCGCCGAGCTCGTCGACGAGTGCCTCCCCGGGCTCGGGGCGGCGGCCCGTGGCGACCACGGAGGCGCCCTCGCGGACGGCGGCGCGGGCGATGCCGGCCCCCAGCCCGGAGGTGCCGCCGACGATGACGACGACCTTGTCGGTGAGCAGCTCCTGCATCTAGGACTCTTGGGTGGCGCGGCGGGTGGAGTGGGCGGTCAGGCGGGTGGCGAAGTCCGCAGGTGTGGCGCCCTCGGCGAGGGCCTCGCGCACGACGTCGGCCTGCGAAGGGGGTGACATCCCGTCGACCGGCTGGTCCAGGTCGAGGTTGGTCGGGAAGGCGTAACCCTCCGCGCTCGCCGCGACCACATGGTCCACGGCGACGCCGGCAGCCTTGCGGGAGAGGAGGGCCGGGTAGATGGCGGCGACGATCCGCTCGCGGTCGACGGCCTCCATCGCGCGGCCGAAGGCGGAGGAGATCTGCAGCAGGTTGGCCATCCGACGCACGTCGGCGGTCGTGTTGGACCCGGCGGCGTGGAAGAGGGCTGGGTTGAAGAAGACGGCATCCCCCTTCGCCAGCGGCAGCTGCACGTGGTGCGCGGTGAAGTACTCCTGGAACTGCGGGAGCCAGTAGGCGAGGTAGCCGGGCGGGTACTTCTGCGAGTGGGGCAGGTAGAGGGTCGGCCCGGTCTCGATCGGCATGTCGCAGTGGGCGATCGCGCCTTGGAGGGTGAGCACGGGCGAGAGGGCGTGCACGTGCCGCGGGTAGCGCTCGGTGACCTCGGGCGAGGTGAAGCCGAGGTGGTAGTCGCGGTGCACGGTCTGCCCGACGCCGCCGGGGTTGACGACGTTGACCTGGCTGGTCACCTGGTAGCCGGGGCCGAGCCACGACCGCGCGGCGAGCGCGACCAGGTCGTCGGCGTAGTAGTCGACGAAGTCCTCGGGGTGGGCGACCGCCAGCTTTTCGAGCGCGTTCCAGATGCGGTCGTTGACGCCGCCGGCCGCGAAGTGGTCGCCGACCTCGCCGCCGGCCGCCCGCTCGGTCGCGATGATCTCCTCGAAGGCCGCGGACACGCGGTCGAGGACGGGGTGCGAGAGCGCGCCGGTCATGACGAAGATCCCGGGACCGTCGGCGAGGACCGCCGCGAGCTCGGACTCCACGGCGGCACAGCCCTCGTCGGTCGCGATCGCCGCGCGCAGGCGCGCCGCGTCGTAGATCGGCACCTGCTGCTCGACGCGCTCGGTGAAGGCCAGGTCGGGGTCGCTCTGGTCGGCCAGCAGCGCCGCCAGGTCCTCCACGCGGCAGTCGGCCTGCCGCAGCCGGGCGAAGGGGGTGGACGTCGTCGTCATGCCCCCAGCCTTCACCACCAACCTGGACGTGTCGAGGACGTGCCTCCCCGGTAGATTTTCACCAGAGCCCGACCTCGATCACCCCCACGGAGACCATGAGCCTGCGCGCCCGGACCCAGCCAGCGGACCTCACCCTCAGGGCGGGCGCCACCGGGCATCGCGTCGCCCTGGCCAACCTCCGCAAGAACTGGCCGTCGGCGGTCACCCTCGTCGTCATCTGGGGCGGCTACTCGTACCGCAACAACGACAGCTGGAGCCAGACGCTGGTCAACGCCGGCCTGGTCCTCGGGGGTGTCCTCGGCGCAGTGGCGGTCTACAACGCCCTCTACAGCCGCTCCACGGTGGTGCTCACCCGCGACGAGCTCGTCGTCACCCGGATGGGGCGACGTCAGCGTCTCCCGCGGGCCGAGGTGGGCGGGCTCGTGCGGGGCAGCACCAGCAGCCTGAGCATGAGCTCGGTGCCGGGGTTCTACTGGTTCATCACCGACACCCGTGACGAGCGCTTCGTCGCCCTGCCCGGATGGCTCTTCCCCGATGGCGCCTTCGAGGACCTGTCCCGGGAGCTCGGGATCCGCCCCCGTGCCGTCACCGACCGGGAGGAGGAGGTCCGCCTCTCTCCCTTGTGGATGAAGAACGTCCTCGTGACGGGGGTGCTCTCCGCCGTGGTGCTCATCGGCATGGTCGCCCTCGTGCTGCAGGGTGCCGGCGCCTGGCAGGACTGGCGGCAGGAGCGTGCCGAGCGCGCCGCGGAGAGTCGTCATGTCGCACAGGTCGAGCCCCGCCTGACCGCGTCACGGTACCCGCACCTGAAGTTCTCCGAGCACGATGTCGCGACCTCACCGCTCACGGTCTCGGCCTCTGCCGAGGAGCCTGCGGACGTGCGGCTGCGATCCGCGATCGCCCTCGTCGGCACGCACCGGGAGCTGCCGGCAGCCGAGACGATGGACCTGCTCGCCCTCCAGTGCGCCCCCTCCGAGCCGGGGGCCGAGGTCTCCCGGGCCAGCGTCACCTACGAGTCCGACGACGACCTCGGGTACGAGCGCGTCGTCGACCTCGAGTGCGGCGCCGATCGCAAGGTCGTCGAGGAGTGGCTCACCTGGGCCGAGGAGCACCCGGCGACATCCGCCATCGGCCAGCTCACGCTGGAGTCCACCATCGGACACGACGGCGAACTGAGGCGTGAGGCGCAGATGTGGGTGCCGGACGCCTCGGACGACCGCTTCCGTGCGGCGGTCGAGTACATGTGCGCCCACCCCGGTGCCGACGAGGTGGACCTGCGGGTGGACGACGAGGACTTCACGCGCAGCCTCGACGTCGACTGCTCCGACGGGTAGAAGCGTCAAGACTTCAGCGCCACGGACGTGCCCCGCCCCTCTGACCGGTCACACCACCGAGAAGTCCGCCATCATCATCCGGTCCTCGTGCTCGAGGTTGTGGCAGTGCAGGACGTATCGCCCGCGGTAGCCCTCGATCGGCACGA